>JBMTWK010000559.1:0-2891 GCA_049452395.1 Prochlorothrix sp.
GTTTGGGGGGATCACCGTGCCGGGAAAGACGGACACCCCCCTACCCCAGGGGCTTCGGTCTGATCAGGTCTGTGAATTACACTAGGGAAGGCAGGATGATCCCCCCACGGACCCTGCCCCACAAATCCCGCTGCTGGCCGGGGCCACCCACAAAACGGGGCCACCCACAAAACGGGGCCACCCATAAACAAGAGCTTCTAGGTGCGGGTCCATCCCACTTTAGCGATTTCACCAAGCGGGGTAGGGTCAAACCCCCCGTGATTGCCGCTGCCCAAAAACTTTGATCGGGACCGAAGCGGGGAGCCACAGGGGCACAATCCCTAACCAACATGAGTTCGACAAGCGCAGGCCGTGGGCTTACCCCACAAGACACAATCCCCGTGGGATAAGCCCGCTGGCCCGTCAATAGCCCGTCAATAATAGTTGCTATCGAACTCACGTTAACCACGGCTCTTCCAAAGTGGGATGCTCCCCAAGGTGCCCAGCCCACCACGCCAATCCAGCGGAGAAGAACCAGACTTTTCGAGGTGCCCTGTGACTCGGTTGTAATTTTGTTCAAAAAGTCGAGTAAAGTAGCACTGTTCCGCTCTTGGGTCCAGTGCAGTTTATTTTAGGAAACGGTTTTACAATTTTCCCTATGAGTACCTCTACGAGCGTTACGTCTCCTGCGACTGCTTCGGGGACAATCCCAGCGGTGCTAGAGAACCTACCGGATATTCCCATCCGAGGCGGAGACTGTCCCCGCCGTGCCCGTCAGCAACTGGATTTAATGCTGCTGGCGATCGAAGCCCTACAACTGGGCGGCTCGGAGTTCATTCTGGCCGTAGCGCGAGATTTGGCCCTCTTAGATGTGCTCAAAAATCGGGTCTATCTTTGGCAACTCCGCAGCAGCAACCCCCTCCGCCGTTGGGCCAACCGCCGCAGTCTCAGCACCCTAGAAGCCAAAGCCTTGGTGGCCATCATCTGCTTTTTGGCCCGTCGCCTCACCGTCGCGATCCGGGAGCTGCTCCTTGCTCACCAACACCTCACGGAAAAGGGAGAACCCCTGAGCAATCATTTTCGGCTCTCGGACTACCTAGAGCGCTTCCGTGCCCACTTTCGTGCCCGGATGAATCCCAAACGCTCCGCCGTACTGGCCTACACCGACAGCGACGATCGCCTCAACGAGCTAGCCATTAACCTGCTCCGCCAACTGCTGTTCTGTACGGGCACCTCCGGCACCCAACGTTTCTGGATTAGTTTATTTGACGGGGAGGTTTAGAAACCATGCAATTGCAACGTCGGTATAACCTACCCAACTGCACGCTGATTCTAGACGGGCTAGCCGATGCCAGTAGCACGGGCCTAGATGCCAGCCAACGCCTGGGTATTCTGCTCAATGCCGAGTGTCACCTCGCGGGCCATGACCCCCACATCAGCGGCGGCAAGGACTTTTTTACTGATCTGGTCACCACCGTCAGTCGCTATGCCCAATTTTGCCTCAGCGGCGTGCCCCACCCCGTAGTCGAGGAAAAAACCTCGGTCCGGCTGTCCCCCAAGGGGAACGATCGCCACCAACTGGAAGTTGTCCTAGAACCGGAACACTTGGACAGTCCCTCCAATATCAGCCACGTCCGCACGGTAGATCTGACCACGGTGCAGTTGTTTGACCTGGTAGAGGCGATCGATCAGTTCTTTGCCGACCCCCTGGCCCTCCCCGACTTTACCCTCGCCCTGCGCCCCGTCGCCAGAGGGACCACAGCCCCCCAAGAACCCCTCGCCCAGCGCGTCCTCAGCCCAGCCCTAGGCGTAGCCACCGTTGCCGCCGCTGGTTTCTTCTTCTTCAACTTGCCCACCCCCAAGGTCAATATTCCGGGAGAACTGTTCCCGGACGGAGAAGCCGCCCAGCTCACCAACGAGGGTGAAGCGCCAGCCGGAGCGGGTTCCGATGCCGAAACCGACAGCGAAGCGACAGGGGCTGAGTCCCCGGAGGGTAGCCCAGCCGATGGCGAAGCCGGGAGCGGCGATTTAGAGGACTTGGAAGCCGCTGCCGCCGAAGCCTTAACCACCGCCTTGGCCCAAGCGCCGACGATCGGCGATCGCGAGCAGTTATCCCAAATGGCCGCCACCCTCTTTGAGCGCGTCAACGAAGCCTGGACCGACCCCCCCACCTTTAGCAGCGACCTCATCTATCGGGCCGGGGTCAGCAGTGACGGCAGCATCGTCGGCTATCGCCCCGAAAATGTCGCCGCCCGGACCTACGTTGAAGAAACCCCCCTCCTGGATTTGGTCTACCTGCCCAGTCCCGGCACCACGGTGGCCACGGAACCCCTCGCCGAGTTTCGCCTCGTCTTTACCCCCTCCGGCAAGCTGGAAGTCAGCCCCTGGCACGGTTACCCCGCCGAAGGCGAGACTTTGCCCAGTCCTAGCCCCAGTCCTAGCCCCAGCCCCACTAGCTCCCCCAATGCGGCGGCCCCTCGCCCCGGCAGTAGCGGCCCCGGTCAGCCGATCTCCAGCCGGACCCAACTGGAGACCTTGACCAAAGCGCTGTACGGGCAAATTGATCAAGCCTGGGATGTGTCCCCCACCTTTGTCGATCGCCTCACCTACCAGGTCACCATCAACGACAAGGGCGAAATTCTTGACTATGAAGCCGTGACCGCTGGGGCCGATCGCTTCGGCAGTGAGCTACCCCTAGCCGATCTAAAAGTGACGGAAGGGGACAATGGTTCCTTTGGCATTTTCCGAGTCGTCTTTTCACCTTCAGGGGTGCTAGAGGTGAGTCCCTGGGATGGGTTAGAGTAGTGTGTTGCCTGTGTTGCCAGCCCGTGGGTCAAGCGAGAGGGTATCCCCCTTTAGAAGCATCCCGGTAGGGATCGTGCCCCTGTGGCTCCCGTCTTGGAACCAGAACC
>JBMTWK010000560.1:0-2890 GCA_049452395.1 Prochlorothrix sp.
AGCTGACAAACTCCTAATACTGGGCCGAGGATCCCATCAGGACTGTTCTTGGGGATTGCGGAGGAGTTCAAAGATACAGAGGCAGTCAAACAGAAGCCGTCAAACAGAGGCAGGCAGAGGCGAGGCAGTCAGACAGAGGCCGTGCGCTCCCCAACCCAACCATCCTCTGGCAACTCATTGGTGCAACTACTCCACGCTGTTCCCGTTGGAAATAAACCCTTTCCCTTGGGAACCCTGGGTTCAGATCTCTAGATTTGGCCCAGAGCTTGCCTGTTTCCCAGTCCCACGCCAGCGAGACCCTATCCCATGGCCAGTGCTGAACATCTGGAAATTCTGAGTCAAGGTGTTGAAACCTGGAATCAGTGGCGATCGGAAAATCCAACCCTCAAACCAGACCTGCGGGAAGTGGATTTTCACCAAGCTACTTTTACCGCCATCAACTTTGAAGACTGTGATTTAAGTCGATCGAACTTGCGAGAAGCCATCTTCGATCGATCGAACTTTCAGCGGGCTAGCCTCTACCGGGTTGACCTCTGCATGACCCGCTTCACCCAAAGCAACCTCCAAGAAGTCGATTTATACGGGGCCAATCTCTACACTGCCAACCTAACCCAAGCCAACCTCCGCTACGCCAACCTCTATCAAGCCGATCTCCGCGAGGCCATTCTTTACCAAGCCGATCTCCGCGATGCCCACCTCTATGAAGTAGACCTCCGATCGGCCATGCTGGAAGAAGCCAACTTAATCGGCGCAACCCTCTACCTTGCTGACTTATCCAACGCCCACCTCAACCGGGCCAACTTCTGCATGGCCAGCCTCGTCGGAACCATCCTCCAGGGCGCAGACCTTGGGGGAGCCAACCTTGTGAATGCCAACCTCTACAAAGCCAGCCTACGGCACGCCGATCTTCGGGGGGCCGATCTCCGAGAAGCTGTGTTAAGTTTGGCGGATTTGAGTGATGCCCTGTTGGAAAATACTAATCTATCCATGACCAATCTAATTGGAGCTTGTCTAGCGGGAACGGCCTTGGAGGATGCCAACCTGGAATCGGCCAATCTCTGGGATGCCCAGCTTAAAAGGTCTCCCTTGCGGGAGGTCACTCGCAAGGGCGCTAAGCTAGAGAGAACACCCCAGCGGGAGGGGCAGCGGTCCCAATCCTCCCAGCCCCCTCAACCCCAGCGTTTGGTTCCCCCGGCACAGGCTACCCGCGACCTTGAGCGTACCCTTCCCCTTTCCCTCTTTGCGCCCTGACTGTTCCGCTTGCCCGTATCCCGCACCCTATGATCCCCCTCACCCTCCAAGAGATTGCCCGTCTCATCACCCAGAAAACTGGTATTTGTTTTCGAGAACAGGACTATGCCAGTTTGAGCCGGAAGCTAGAGCAGCGGATGCAAGCCTTGGGGTTTCGGGATTTGGAGCGGTATTATCATTTTTTGAATCAAGACCTTGAAGCCCCGGTGGGGAAGCTGGGTTGGTGGAAGAAGCCGCAGATCTCCGTGGCGGAAGAGTGGCAGAACCTGGTGGACCTGATCACGGTGCGGGAAAGCTATTTTTTTCGCGATCGCAACCAGATGACCCTGCTGGCCAATACCCTGATCCCCCTGATCATGGAGCAGCGTTGCCAAATGACCCTGGGCAGACCTCGGCTGCGGCTGTGGAGTGCGGGCTGTTCGACGGGGGAAGAACCCTACTCCCTGGCGATCCTGCTGTTGGAAATGTTGGGCTTGGGGGAAGTGTCCCAGTGGGATGTGTTCATTCTGGGGACTGATATTTGTGAAACCTCCCTAGCCCGCGCCCGATCGGGCCTGTTTAGTTCTTGGTCCTTTCGCCAGTTTGACCCCGCCCTCAAAGAAAAATACTTTCAGCCCCATCCCCAGGGCTGGCAAATTAACCCCGAAGTCCAGCGGCTCGTCACCTTCCACCAAAATAATCTGTTGGCCGATGCTTTCCCCCAAGTGGGGGGGCCAATCTTTGAAATTGACTTGATTCTCTGCCGCAACGTCTTTATCTATTTCAGCCCCAACTCCGTCGATCAAGTCCTCGGTAAATTTGTCCAAACCCTCACCCCCCAAGGCTTTTTGGTCACTGGCCACGCAGAACTCCAAGGCCGCACCCTCCAATTCCTGCGTCCCCTCAGCTTTCCGGAGTCTGTGGTTTATCAGCGCAGTGACACCCTCATGCCCCCTACGCCCATCTTGACCTCCCTGTGGCAGCCCCCCCGGCAGTCTAGCCCGCCGCCCCGTTCCCCGGATTCCACCTTCCCGACAGCGGCAACCCCTACATCCCCGCCGCCCCGCCCTGCCCCCGCCCCCTCGTCCCCAGCCTCCGCCAAGCCTGGAACGCTCCCCCATCCAATCCCCTCAGGGCTGCTCCAGGAGGCCCGCACCCTCAAACAGCGGCAGAACTATACGGGCATGATTCGGCTCCTTCAGCCCCTCCTGCCCCCGTCTGCAAGCTCCAGTTTTCCCCCCAGTACCTTGGCCAGTCCGGCCCCCTCCCCTCGGCTGGGCGATCGGGCGCAGCAATTGGAAGCGCATCTGCTGCTAGCCCAAGCCCATGCCAACCTCGGCCACGTCCACGAAGCCCAACAACTCTGTCAAGCAGCCCTCAAGCTCGATCCCTGCTCGGTGGAAATTTACACCCTGCTGGCCCAAATTGCCGAGGAAACGGGGGATTTAGAAGGAGCAAAGGTATTCCTTAAACGGGTAATTTATTTGGATCCCGATGCGATCATGGCCTACTTCAATCTCAGTTTGATTTATGAGCAGGAAAACAGCCTCGATCGTGCCCGTAAGGTCCAAACAACAATTTGGGACTTGGTGAAGCGGTTACCCCCCAATACGATCGTCGATCCAGAACACCAACGCACAGCCCAGGAACTTCAAATCTT
>JBMTWK010000561.1:0-2881 GCA_049452395.1 Prochlorothrix sp.
CCCTACCAGATTGGTTAAATCGCTAAAGTGGGATGCTCCCTTGCGATCGCCCCCATATCCCTGCGATCGAGGCCAGTTTGCTATGATTGCCCCATCCTTAAAACAAGATCCGGTTTAAATCCATCCAGCCTCGATTTATCTAGCCCCGATCGCCATTATGTTTTTTCCCTTTCACCGGCCCCAACAACTTTCCCTGGGACCCCTAGAAACCGAAATTTTAGAACTGCTTTGGGCCATGGGATCCCCCACCGCCAAAGAAATCCACGATCGCATTCTCCAAGATCCCAACCGAGAACTCGCCATCACCTCCGTCACCACCGTCCTCCAGCGCCTCAGTCAGAAAGGCTGGGTCACCCGCCAAAAATGCCAAGGCGTATTTCGCTGGCAGGCCCAAGTTTCCCGCAGCCAAGCCCAGATCCTCCAATCCCACGATCGGCTTCAGGAATTCCTCGCTGTGAGCAACCCCGACACGATCGCCGCCTTTGCCGATCGCCTCGATCAAGCCAGCGTCGAGCAGCTAGAGCAAATCACCGCACGACTGAAAGCCGCACGGGCCAACCGGGCTACCCAGGTTAATCCAGCCCACCCGGACAACACAACCCCGGACAACACAACCCCGGAGGAATAGCCATGCACCTCAGCCTCTTAGCCCTAACCTTAGCCGTGGCGATCGGACTGCGCCTCCTGCCCGCCCCCCCACCAACCGCCCGCTCCTGGCGCACCACCTGGCAGAGCAGCCTTTGGCGTTTTGCCGTGCCACCCCTGCTGCTGCTCAGCACCTGCCTTGCCATCGTCATCATGGGGCAACCGGGATCCATGTGGGGAATGCCCGTCCACAACCGGGGCCTTTTACTGGCCATCGGCTTTTTGGCGATCGCCCTGCTGCGGCTGCTCCAGGCCGGTCTACGCCTGTGGAAAGCCCAAATCCTGCTCCAAACCTGCGCCATTGCCACCTCCTCCGGCCCCGCCGCCAGTCACCTTCTCCCCTCCGATCACCTCTTCGCCGGTCAAGTGGGATGGTGGCGATCGCAGTTGGTCTTGAGTCAAGGAGTCCTGACAACCTTTGGGCCAGAGGAAATCGAAGCGATCGTCGCCCATGAACAGGCCCACAGCCATTTTCGCGATACCTTCTGGTTTTTCTGGTTGGGATGGCTGCGATCGATCGTGCCCGGTTTGCCCCACACCGATCGGCTCTGGCAAGAACTTCTCCTCCTGCGGGAACAGCGGGCCGATGCCTGGGCAGCCCAACGAGTCGATCCCCTGCTCCTCGCAGAAACCCTCGTCACCTTTGTCCAACAAACCACAGCCCAACAGGCCCAAACCCCCACCCCGCCCTACCCCACGGCTCACCCTTGGGATCCCAGCCTCTTCGCCGCCTTTAGCGACTCCCTGCCCCTCAGCCGCCTCGAAGAGCGCGTCACAGCCCTTCTGCACAGCCCGATCGACCCCGCAGACCCCGCGATCGGCCCCACCCTCCCAGCCCTCACCCTCCTCCAAGGACTCACCCTCCTCCTCTCCCCCCTCATCACCATCCCCTTCCACCACCTCTAAACCCCTTCCCCGTCAAGAATCAACACCAGAATCAACGCCAAAACCCCACTCCCTCAGCTCTCTAGCACCTAGGGGGTGGGGTTCTTGTTGTGTTAATTGCCGAATTTTAGTTGCCCGATCCTTGGACATCCAGGGTCATATTATGGCGGCCAGAGGTTTTTTCACCGACATAAACCCGATAGTTACCCGCTGGCCAGCGGCCCGAAGTCTGGAGGCTTTCAGCGCTGGTTTTATCACTCAACACACAGAGATTCAGCGGCCCTTCAATGTAGAGCGTCGGATCGCTGCCTCCCGTTACATTCAGCTTGAGATAGGTAGCGCGGCTGAGTTGAATTTCGGCGTGGGGCGTGCTGTCGATCGACCCACAATTTTGAGTAGTTTCAGACCCCCCCGACAGGCCGCGAATCGAAATCGGCAGGTCGCTAGGAGTCAAAGCTTGGGCCGCCAAGGTGGTGCCCACAAGTCCAGCCATCACCCCCAGGGTCCGAACGGCAGTTTTACCCAAGTGGGGAGTGGGGCGAGGAGGGAAAGAGAAGAAGGGGGTGTTCATGGTGGAATCCTCCAAGGGGTACAGTTGCAATGGCCCCTTAACAGGGATGTGCTCGATGGCATGGGGCGCTGGTACTGCTCTTATGAACCAGTATGCCGGGAAATTTCTCTGGAATGTCCCGCGCTGTGTCTCTTTTAGGACTGGCACGGGAGGTTTTAGCAGAGATCTCCCTATCCAGCCCGACAACCGCACCCCAACAACCGCACCCTATGTAACGAAACCTAAACAAACCCAAAGCTTTATTTCAAAGGCAGGGGCAACCCGCGAGGAATCCCAGTGAGGGGTGTTAGTCTGCTTACCAGCTTATTAAGCGCAGCTTATCCAGCTTATTAAGCGCAGCTTATTAAAAGCGGTTTCGACCACCCCCTACCCTTCACTCACAGCCTCCAATACCCCAGCTACAACCTATGTATAAGCCTTCTTCTAAGTCGAATCTGCTTAACGATGTGATCGTTGCCTCCGCAGGAGCAGGCATCATCACCACCCTAGCCTTAGCCAATGGCCAACACCCCGCGATCGCCCTGAGCATCACCGCCGGTTCTGCCCTCGCCGCCATCATCTTAAACCGCGCCCTCGAACCCGGACAATAAAGCTCAAACCTTGGCCACAAGATTCAGGCCACAAGATTCGGGCCAAAAAATCCAAGCCAAAGGTTACTAAGCTGCAATCCAGCTTTATTAAAATTAATCTTCAAAGTTTGCGGGATCCCATCGTCACCTCCCTAAAGTCAGCAAGTAACCATTCAGGGGGTCACGGAAGAATGCGGGTTTCAGGCTCTGA
>JBMTWK010000562.1:0-2880 GCA_049452395.1 Prochlorothrix sp.
CAACTTTGAAAAGGATTGCAAGGTATTGCACACTATTAAGAATGAATTAAGAGCGTATTCCTAAGGTTTGAGTGTAATGACTATCAATTCCTCCGCCCCTGTTCGGACTTTTGCCGATCGCCACATCGGTCCAACCCCTGAGACGATCGCTGAGATGCTGAACGTCTTGGGGTTAGATTGCCTTGAAACCTTAGTGGATAAAGCGGTTCCGTCCACAATTCGGCTCAAGGACAAACTGAACCTAAACTCTGGTCTGAGTGAGGCAGAAGCCCTCAGCGCCTTAAAAACGATCGCCTCTCAAAACCAGGTTTGTCGCTCCTATCTGGGGATGGGCTATGCGGATTGCATCACTCCTCCGGTCATTTTGCGTAATATTCTGGAAAACCCGGCGTGGTATACGGCTTATACCCCCTACCAAGCGGAAATTGCCCAGGGTCGCCTTGAGGCATTGCTCAACTTTCAGACCCTGATCACGGACTTAACGGGAATGGAAATTGCCAATGCCTCCTTGTTGGATGAAGCCACCGCTGCTGCCGAGGCGATGACCATGAGTTATGCCGTCTGCAAAACCAAGGCGAATACTTTTTTTGTCTCTCGCACCTGCCATCCCCAAACGATCGCCGTTGTCCAAACCCGAGCTTGGCCCCTCGGGATTGAGGTATTGGTGGATGATCCCGAAAATTTAGATGAGAACACCCCCATTTTTGGAGCCTTGTTGCAATATCCCGACACGGAAGGCTTCATTGCCAACTACCAGGGAGTGGTCGATCGCGTTCACGCCATGGGGGGCCTCGTCACCGTTGCCGCTGACCTCCTCAGCTTGACCCTGCTGGTGCCCCCGGGAGAATGGGGAGCCGATATTGTGGTGGGCAATAGCCAACGCTTTGGCGTACCTCTAGGCTATGGGGGCCCCCATGCCGCCTTCTTTGCCACCCGCGAAGCCTATAAACGGCAACTTCCCGGTCGCTTGGTGGGGGTTTCTAAGGATGCTCAGGGTAAGTCTGCCCTGCGTCTCTCCCTACAAACCCGTGAACAACACATTCGCCGCGACCAAGCCACCAGTAATATTTGTACGGCTCAGGTGCTGCTGGCGGTTATTGCCTCCATGTATGCGGTGTACCACGGAGCCGAAGGACTCAAAGCGATCGCTTGGCGCATTCGTCACTATACCCAAGTCTTAGCCCTGGGATTAGAGAAATTGGGCTATGCCGCCGATGCCACGGACTGCTTCGATACCCTACGCCTCGTCACGGATCAAGCCCAGACCCTCTGGACAGCAGCGTTAGCAGCCGGAATCAACCTCCGTTTAATCAATGCCCAAACCCTCGGCATTAGTTTGGATGAAACGACCACCCTGGCGGATGTGGAACAACTTCTGCAACTCTTTGCCCAGGGAGTGGGTCTGAAGATCAGTGGAGCAGAACTGGCCCAGGGCGTTCAACCCACGGTGAAACCAGAGTTTCAGCGCAAAAGCCCCTTTCTGAACCACCCCGTCTTTCATTCCTACCATTCCGAAACCGAACTCCTTCGCTATCTCTATCGCCTAGAGCAGCGTGACCTGTCCCTCACCACCTCTATGATTCCCCTGGGCTCCTGCACCATGAAATTGAATGCAGCAGCGGAAATGCTCCCCGTCACCTGGCCCGAGTTGGGACGCATTCACCCCTTTGTTCCCAAAGCCCAAGCCCAAGGCTATCAGGCCCTCTTTGAAGATTTGGGCAGTATGTTGGCGGAGATTACGGGGTTTGCGGCCATCTCCTTCCAACCCAATGCCGGCTCCCAGGGAGAGTATGCCGGTTTGCTGGTGATTCGGCGCTACCATCAAACCCGAGGAGACACCCACCGCAATATTTGCCTCATTCCCCAGTCTGCCCACGGCACGAACCCCGCTAGTGCGGTTATGGCGGGGATGAAGGTGGTGCCGGTGCGCTGTGATGATCAGGGCAATGTGGATGTGGCGGACTTACGATCGAAGGCGGAACAGCATCGGGAGAATCTATCTGCCTTAATGATGACCTATCCTTCCACCCACGGTGTGTTTGAGCATAGTGTGCGGGAAATCTGCCAAATCATTCATGACAATGGTGGCCAGGTTTACCTCGATGGAGCTAACTTAAATGCCTTAGTGGGGCTTTGCCGTCCTGGTGATTTTGGCGCAGATGTAGCCCACCTCAACCTCCATAAAACCTTCTGCATTCCCCACGGTGGCGGTGGGCCAGGCATGGGGCCCATTGGCGTTGCCCCTCACTTAGTGCCCTTTTTGCCCTGTCATCCCGTTGTTTCCCCCTGGTCAGACGATCGTCCCGATGCCGCACGACTGGGGCCAATCTCCGCAGCCCCTTGGGGCAGTCCCAGCATTTTGCCCATCTCCTGGATGTACATCAAAATGATGGGAGCAGAGGGAGTCACCCGCGCCACTCAGGTGGCCATTCTCAATGCCAACTACCTGGCCAAGCGCCTAGAGCCTTACTACCCCATTCTCTACAAAGGTGATCATGGCTTAGTCGCCCACGAATGTATTCTGGATTTGCGTCCACTCCGCAAGTCCGCAGGCATTGAAGTGGATGACATTGCCAAGCGCTTAATGGACTATGGTTTCCATGCCCCCACTGTTTCTTGGCCCGTTGCTGGAACCATGATGGTGGAACCCACGGAAAGTGAGTCCAAGGCAGAACTCGATCGGTTTTGTGAAGCTTTAATCAGTATTCGCGCCGAAATTGCCGCGATCGAAGCAGGGACTGTCGATCCTAAAAATAACGTCCTCAAGAATGCGCCCCACACCGCAGAAGTCTTAATTGCGGATCAATGGGATCGCCCCTATAGCCGGGAACACGCCGCCTATCCAGCCCCTTGGTTACGGGAGCACAAGTTCTGGCCCAG
>JBMTWK010000563.1:0-2875 GCA_049452395.1 Prochlorothrix sp.
CCTCCCAACGGGCTGAGGTGCACGCTGAGGTACACGCTGAGGTGCGGGCTGAGGTGTAACCTCCGGCCTCGATCGCCCCGCTCCCCCCGCAAACGCTCGAAACCCTGGAAACCCTGTAAATCAGTCTAATTCCCTCCTAGTCCAGCAGGGCGGAAATTCTCACCCCTGTTTGAATGCGGGTTTTCGAGGGTGGGCATTTTGCCTGCATCGTGAGCGAGACGCTCACACTAGGGGGTGTAAAAAGGGGCGTAAAACTGATGCCGTTGTCTACGAGGGAGCTGGGAGGGGAGGGTGGGGGGCGATCGCCTATTGCTGGGGTAGGGAAATTTTATGGGGAATTGGGGGCGGGTCGGAAGCGGGGGGAAGCCTGTCCCTTAGACTAGAGGAGGGCTAATTCTGGATAGGGAAGCACGATCTTTCCCAGCCCCTCGCCCGCGCTGGGAGAGGGATTTCGGGTAGGGCTGCTCGATCGGGATGGATCCGATCGCCCGTCCCGGATTGCCTTAGGCTGAATTGTCCCGCTTTGATTCCCCCTCACTGATTCCCCCGCCCCCATGGTTGCCGCTCCTCCCCCCACCCCCCCGTCCTCGCTTCCCTGTGAGGGCTTCGATGCCCAGCATCCCCCCGATGGCAAGCTGATCGATGCCTGTGTTCACTGCGGTTTCTGTCTGTCTACCTGTCCGAGCTATCGGGTTTTGGGGACAGAGATGGATTCGCCACGGGGGCGGATTTATTTGATGGATGGGATTAATGAGGGTGAAATTGCGCTGAATGCGACGACGGCCCAGCATTTTGATAGCTGTTTGGGCTGTTTTGCCTGTGTGACGACCTGTCCCTCTGGGGTGCAGTATGACAAGCTGATCACGGCAACGCGGCCCCAGCTTGAGCGCAATGTGCCCCGATCGGCCCCGGAAACCCTCTTACGCCAGCTTTTATTTAAGCTGTTGCCCTATCCCAATCGGCTGCGTGTTTTGATGTTGCCGGTCCCCTTCTACCAAAAATCGGGCTTACAGGCTTTGGTGCGTCGTTTGGGGCCGCTGAAGAGCCTTTCGCCCCAGCTTGCGGCCCTAGAGTCGTTGTTGCCGCCGCTGCCGTTTCAGGCGTTTCGGGAACCGGCCCAGCGACGGGTTCCGGCCCAGGGGGAGCGGCGCTACCGGGTGGGGCTGGTGTTGGGCTGTGTGCAGCGGCTGTTTAATCCGGCGGTGAATGAGGCGACGGTGCGGGTGTTGGCGGCCAATGGCTGTGAGGTGGTGATTCCCCGGAGCCAGGGCTGCTGTGGGGCGCTGACCCATCACCAGGGGCAGGAGGACCAGACCCGATCGCTGGCCAAGGCAACGATCGACTGCTTCAGCCGCGAGGATCTGGATGCGATTATTGTAAATGCCTCCGGCTGTGGCCATACCTTGAAGGAGTATGGGGAAATTTTGGCCGATGATCCGGTCTATGCCGCCAAATCCCAAGCTTTAGCCGCTAAGGTGAAGGATGTGCAGGAGTTTTTAGCCGAAGTTGGGCTAACGGCCCCGTTGTCGCCCTTGGGTCCGGAGCCGATCGCCCTGGTCTACCAAGATGCCTGCCACATGATCCACGGCCAAAATATTCAACGGCAACCGCGTCAGTTGTTGGCCCAAATTCCGGGGGTGACGCTGCGGGAGCCGATCGATGCGGCGCTGTGTTGTGGCAGTGCGGGGATTTACAATATTTTGCAGCCGGAGGTGGCGGAGGAGCTAGGGCAGCAGAAGGCGCGGAATTTGGCCAATACGGGCGCTCAGGTGGTGGCTTCGGCCAATATTGGCTGCTTTGTGCAAATTAGTAAGCATTTGCAGGAGCAGGGGCGCACGCTGCCGGTGCTGCATCCGATGCAGTTGCTGGATCGATCGATTCGCGGCGAAACCCTAGATCTCTAGGGCAATTTTACCGACCATGCCGCCCTGTTCTAGTAAGCGGTGGGCAGCGGCGGCTTCGGCGAGGGGGAAGGTGTGGGTGAGGTTAATTTTGAGTAAGCCCTGCTCAAACCAGCGGGTACAGTCTTCTAGGAGCCGCGCTTGGTGTTTTTGGTCTTCGATCGATTCCTGAAGCAGGGGGGTGAGCATTAACTCTAGGCTCAGGCGCAGGTTGCGATCGCGGGCGACTTTCCAGTTGGTGGCGGGGTCGGGGGCCAGAATCGTGACGACATCGCCGTAGACCCGCACGGCCCCAAAGGTTTGTTCAAGGAGGGCACCGCCGACGGTATCAAAGGCGAGGTGGACCCCTTTGCCGTCGGTCCAGGTCCGGGCGGCTTGGACAAAATCGGTGGTGGGGTACAAAATGGGCAGTTCTGCGCCTAGGGATTTGACAAAGGCGGCTTTGGCTTCGGTGCTGACGGTGGTGCAAACCCGTGCGCCCCGGATCTTGGCCAGTTGGATGGCGACGTGGCCGACTCCTCCGGCTCCGCCATGGATGAGGGCGGTTTGGACGGCTTGGAGGCGACCGCGATCGTAGAGGGATTCCCAGGCGGTAATGAGGACGAGGGGGGCGGCGGCGGCTTGGGCAAAGGTGAGGTTTTTGGGTTTGGGGGCGACGAAGCGCTCATCGACGACGGCATATTCGGCGTAGTTGCCTGCTGGTCCGCCGAGTCCCCCGTGGCAAAAGTAGACTTCATCGCCAATTTTGAAGCGTTCGACGTGGCTGCCGATGGCGGTGACGATGCCTGCGCCGTCGCAACCGAGGACGGTGGGGGTACGATCGGGGTAAAAGCTGCCCCGTTGTCGCAGTTTGGTGTCGATCGGGTTAATTCCGGCGGCTTTGAGTTGAATCAGCAGGTCGGTGCTGCGGTGGAGTTGGGGGTCGGGGAGGGTTTGGAGTTGGAGGGTTTCGGGGGCACCGGGGGCGGTGAGAA
>JBMTWK010000564.1:0-2871 GCA_049452395.1 Prochlorothrix sp.
ATTTGCAATCGGCTTTCTTTTGCAATCGGCTTTCTTCCGTGGCGACGCTGGAGCGTCGGGGCAGGCATTCCCACGCCGGAGCGTGGGAACAAGGGACGAGGGAACGGAGCGGGGGAACGAGGGATGCGGTGAATTCCCCCCTTCAAAAGGGGGGCCGGGGGGATTGGCTTAAGCCTTCTTCAGCCAGCTAAACATCGCCCGCAGGTCTTTGCCCACTTCCTCGATCGGGTGCTCAGCCTCTTGACGACGCATCGCCGTAAAGCCAGCCTTACCCGACTGATTTTCCAGCACAAACTCCCGCGCAAACTGACCCGACTGGATCTCGCTGAGAATCTTCTTCATTTCAGCACGGGTCGCATCGGTGATAATACGAGGACCACGGGTGTAGTCGCCATACTCCGCTGTGTTGGAAATGCTGTCGCGCATGGTGGCCAAACCGCCCTCCACGACCAAATCCACAATCAGCTTCACCTCGTGCAGACACTCAAAATAGGCCAGCTCCGGCTGATAACCCGCATTCACCAGGGTTTCAAAGCCCGCCTTAATCAAAGCACTGAGGCCGCCACAGAGCACCGCTTGCTCCCCAAACAGATCGGTCTCGGTCTCTTCCCGGAAGGTCGTTTCCAGAATCCCGGCGCGGGTGCCCCCAATGCCCTTAGCGTAGGCCATAGCCCGATCGCGGGCTTGCCCCGTTGCATCTTGGTAAACCGCAAACAGCGCCGGAACCCCCTGGCCCTGCTCATAGGTACGGCGCACCAAGTGGCCCGGTCCCTTAGGAGCCACCATCACCACATCCACATCAGCGGGGGGCACCACTTGGCCAAAGTGAATATTAAAACCATGGGCAAAGAGCAGAACTTTACCGGCGCTCAGGTTCGGGGCGATCGCCTCAGCATAAACGGTCTTCTGCACTTCATCCGGCAACAAAATCATGATGTAGTCCGCAGTCTGGGCCGCTTCAGCCACCGGCAGAACCTTTAAACCCGCCGCTTCAGCCTTTGCCGCAGACTTACTGCCTTCATACAGACCCACCACAACATTGACCCCGCTATCCTTGAGGTTGAGGGCGTGGGCATGGCCTTGGGAGCCATAGCCAATGATGGCGACGGTTTTGCCATTGAACAGATCAAGGTTTGCGTCGGGATCGTAGTACATGCGGGCCATAGTGGGGCTTCTCCTTGAATCAAACAGGACGAGACTAGAACAAAAGGCAATGACAAAGACCTTGGGACAACAGACCAAAGCAACCGAGACCAAAACGGTCTTGCTGTGAGGGGGAGCGATCCCACACCCTAAACTGTGCCCAGACAAGGGAGGCCAAGCATTGCTTGCGCCAAGCGTTTCATTTTATCAAATGAAGTGGACTTCTCAGTGGCCTAATCCAAGGAAGTAAACCCAAAGACCCAAAGACCCAAGACCCAAGACTCAACCCCCACCTCTAATCGGGATCATCTCGCGTTGGCAAGTTAACCGATGCGGTAGAGGCAATCCCCCCGTGGTTGCCCCGGTTTTGGGCCATAAAAGGGGAGCCACCCTTCGACTAAGCTCAGGACAGGCGGGGGCGCAACCCCTACCGGGACTCTTCCAGAGTGCAATGCACCCCCTTGATCATTGAAAGGGCTACCCCCTCTCGGAAGTAGCCCCTAGCCTTATAACCTAGTGTCAGTATTGGAGAAACAGGAATTATGCCTGCTCAGAGCTGGCCGTTGAGGAGGCGGAGGAGCTGGGGGAGGTCAGCACATCATCCCCAGAACCCCCACCGCTGGCCCCAGGATAGGCACCGGGGACGCGATCGCGGGGAACGGGCTTGCCAACGGGACGCTTCTCACCGTTGGGTAATTGTCCGGCGGGTGCACCGAGGGGACGGATCCGCCGCTTTTTCTTTTTCTTTTTTTTGCGCTTCGGTGGCATTTTAGCCACAAACTCAGCCTCTTCAATGACCAGCATGTCCCCTTGGCGACGGACATGGAAGTCCCAAAATTGGTGAAGCGCCTTGTCCTCAACAACGCCTTGCAATTGCAGTTTGAAGGCTCGGCTTTTTTTGGGATCCTTGCGGGAGACCTGTTTGATTTTGACGGCCAGTTGTTCTTTGTCGATCGACTGATAGACCACCTCTCCCCGAATGGAAAAGTAGCCATCGGGCAGATCCTGGGAAGAGACCACGGGCAGCTTCGGCGGTACGGCCCGCAGTCCCCCTTCCGCGCTGGGTTCAAGGATGGTAGGCCGGGATTGTAGCGTTTCCGGTTCCCAAACCCCCACCACCTGCACTTGGAGTTGGCGGGTACGATCGTCAGTACGCGGATACACCACCCATAGATGCTCACTCTCCAGATCGATGTGATTCTTGACGAGGCTGATCACCCGTCCCAACACCACAGCATCCACCTGATAACCATCACTCATGACCAAGTGGCCCCGGTTCACGAGTTCCTCTGACTTGACATAACGCCCACGCAGCAGACCAATGGCCCGAAACTGCATGGGTTCACTAGGTTTAGGTATCGGTTCTTGTCGCATGACTGCTAAGAAAGACTGAATATTGGCTAGAAAAAGTCAGGCAGCAGAGCAAGCAAAGCTAACTCCAATGCCATGGACTGCGTAGGCTCCCCTAGCGTGAGCCTAGGGAGAACATGATGACTCCCCAGCGTCTGGGGAACATCGACAAGATGCGGCAATACAGCACACACCCATGCCCTCAACCTCGCAGTTCCTACTCTAGAGATCAATGGACTTCATCAAAGGCGAAATCCAGGGTATGACTCTATCCCAACGATCTGGAGAGGTTACCCAACCAAATTCACCGATGCCAGCGTACCCAGTCTGGCCTTGGGAATTCAGCGGGATGCCGCTGGTGGACCCATTCCCCCAATC
>JBMTWK010000565.1:0-2867 GCA_049452395.1 Prochlorothrix sp.
AAAAACTTGTAGGGGCGGGTTTTTCGTCGAAAATCTTGCTGGATCGCCGTTATTACCCCAAACCCGCCCTTCTAGGCGTTAACCGATACTCTGTACTAACAGCCTGTGCCTACAGCGTGAGTTGATTGACCTGATCCAGCATTTGTAGCCCGTGGATCAAAGAAGCCCCGCCCCGGATCGCCGTCGCCACATGGACCGCCTCCGTCATCTCCTCCAAATCCGAACCTTCCTGGAGCGCTGCCTTGCTATAGGCTTCAATGCAATAGGGACACTGCACCGTATGGGCCACCGCCAGCGCAATCAACGCCTTTTCCCGCTTGGAAAGCGTCCCTTCTTCAAAAACACTGCTGTAGTAGTCAAAAAACTTCTGGGCCAAGGCAGGATTGCCCTCGCCAATCTGGCTAAAGTTTGGTAAGTGCTCAGATTTATAGTAAGCGTCAGCCATAACTGAGCCAGACTCACTGGGGTTTAAGTTAACGGAGAGAGAGGGATTCGAACCCTCGAACAAGTTACCCTGTTACAGCATTTCCAGTGCTGCGCCTTCAACCGCTCGGCCATCTCTCCAGAGATGGAGGCTAGGTAAATCACTTTACCCGCCACAGGTCTATGACTATATCAGAGAAGGGCAACCCTGTGCAATCTTCCTGGAAATTTTTGGGGTAAATTTCGGGGTAATTTTCGGGGGCAAGATTTTGAAGGGTTGTGACTAGAGGTACCCCACTGTCGCAGATGCACCCCCCATCCCCCAGAATCTGAACAGAGTATTTTGCAAAAGAGTTACAGAACGCCCTCCAGCCCTGCGACAAGTGATTCTGCAAGCTATGATGAAAGCGCTTCAGTGGGAGGGTCATTATGAAGGCGCATTTAGACTACGGTTCAATTTTCCAGGTCAAGACGATCGCATTAGTGTTAGGGGTGGGGGGCGGACTACTGTTAGCGGGGTCCCAGGGCACCCGTCTGTTTCAAGAGTGGCAAGTTCGCCGTCAGGAACAGGCGCTTTTAACCCAAATCCAAGCCCTAGAGGCCAGCAAAGCCTACGAGCAATGTCGCAGCCAGGGCGCAACGGTGGATCCCACGGCAAAGATCTATCCAGAAGCTTTGACGGTGGTGCAGTCTTGCTTTTTAAAGGATGCTCAGCAACAGGCCGATCGGGGCGCTTGGGCCGAGACCCTGGCGATTTTGGTGGATTTTCCGACCCAGGGCGATCGCTACCCGGAGGCTAAAAGCTTAATGCAGACTGGGATGAGCGCTTTGATTACCGAAGCCGAAGGCATCTTGGCCCAGGGTGATGTTGAAGCGGCGATCGCCCTGCTTCAGGCAGTGCCAACCCAGGTACCAGGGGCCGAAGCCGTAACCCAACTGACCCAGGACTGGCAAATCACCTGGAGCCAAAACGCCGCACTGAAAGCCTCAGCGGAGCAGTCCTTGGAGCGGGGGCGCTGGTTAGAAGCCAAGCAAACCCTAGACAAGGTGAGCAACCACCCCTACTGGCAAGCAGACATTAAACCCCTCATGACCCAGGCCCAGGCAGGCATCGATCGGGTCATGGCACAGGAGCGGGCAGCCAAGCGGGCGGCCATTCAACGGCAACAGCAGCAAGCCCAAGCCCAGCAGGCCCAAGCCCAGCAGCAACCCCAGCTCAGCCAATTTGAACAGCGCCTTCAGTCTGTGTACGACACCTATGTTGATCAAGGGATGGAAGAGGGGGAAGCTTGGGAAACCTCCTGTGCAACCCTGGGCGGAACGGTGGTCGATCGTGGTCCGGAATCGGTCTGCCAGTCCTAGGGGGAATGAAAGAGGCCGATTGCAAATCGGCGATCCCAGGGGGGATTTTGAGGAAGGCCGATTGCAAATCCTCCCCGTGAGATGTGAGAAGTTGTTCTATCCCCAAAGCCCATGCCCGCCAACTCCACCCCCACTACTGCCCCCACCGCCGATCGTGACCAGACCGATCGCCAATGGTGGGCCGAGCAATGGCTAGACCTGATCAACTCCTATCGGTTTAAGAAGCGCTTGGAACGGGGCTGGAAATATGCCCGTGAAGGACACGTTAAGCAGATTCGCTTTACCGATCGTAAAGTGATCGCCAAGGTCCAAGGCACCGACCCCAAGCCCTACCAAGTCTCCCTGTGGCTCACCCCCCTCACCGACGAAGACTGGCAATACGTCCTCAACACCCTTTCCCAGCGGGCGATCTTTTCCGCCAAGTTACTCGCCGTAGAAATGCCCCACAACATCGAAGAAGTCTTCGCCGTCAATGGTTTGCGCCTCTTTCCCTTCAACCTGAGCGAAGTCCACTCCCGGTGTAGCTGCCCGGACAAAGCCAACCCCTGCAAACACGTCAGCGCGATTTACTATCTTTTGGGCGATCGCTTTAGCGAAGATCCCTTCGTGCTGTTCCAGTTACGGGGGCGCACCCGTGAGCAAATCCTCGCCGCCTTGCGTCAACAGCGACAACGGACCCTCGGCAAAACAGAAAGCCTCCCCCCCGCCGCCCTCGCCACCCCGATCGTCCCCGATCCCCGCCGCGCCTGGTCCTACACCACTCCCCTAGACCCCTCCCTCGTCGTCATCACCCCCCCCACCAGCGGCGAAACCCTTTTGGATGTCCTGGGACCGATTCCCCTAGCCCTAGAAGGAGAGGGGGACTACAGTCAGGCCCAGCAAGCCCTCCTCCAAGGTTATTTACGGCAGGTTTACGCCACGGTGAGCCAACAGGCTATGATTCAAGCTATGACCCAAGGTCGGGATACAGACGAGTAGACCCCCATGGAAGTTTCCCCGCTTACAGCAGGGCAAAAAGTTCCATCCCCTCCCAGGGCGGGCGAGGGGAGCAAGATCGTCCAGGATTCTTTGTAGGATTGCCC
>JBMTWK010000566.1:0-2814 GCA_049452395.1 Prochlorothrix sp.
TAGGCGGCAAGATTCCCGCAGGAGAACCGGCCTGTAGCGCGGCGGGTGCGGGGTCTATCGGCCTGTGGCAAGGGCAAAGAGGGCGGGTTTGGTTCAATCACCGCAATCCAGCAGGATTTTGGGCGAAAAACCCGCCCCTACGGGATTTGGGTTATGCCGTTTTGGATTATGCGGCTGTTGAGGCATTTAAGAGAACTTCACCCTTTAACATGCGGCTAGCGGCCTCTAGGAGGGCTTCTTCGAGGTAGGGCTTGGTAAAGTAACCGCTAGCGCCGAGTTTCATGGCCATTTCCCGGTGCTTGCTGGCACCCCGCGAGGTGAGCATGGCCATGGGGATTTGGTTGAGGTGGCTGTCGCTTTGGAGTTTTTCGAGTAACTCCAGGCCGGTCATCCGGGGCATTTCAATGTCGCAGAAGATGATGTCACAGGGCAGACCCGATCGCAGTTTTTCCCAGGCTTCTTGACCGTCGCGGGCCTGTTCCACCCGGTAGTTGAACTTGCGGAAGGACATGGAGAGCAGTTCGCGGACCACGATCGAGTCGTCCACAATCAGAACCATCGGCTCGTGGGGAATATCGGCTTCGGCGATCACATCGTTGGGGCCGTCCTCTTTCCAGAGCGCCGCGCTCGCCTGACGGGTCCGGCCCTTGGCAATGTCGATCAGCTCCAAAACGTCGGCGATCGGCATAACCGTACCATCCGCCAAAACCGTAACCCCTGCAATGCCTGTGGGTTTGGGGACCGGCCCTTCGAGCTGTTTGATTACGATTTCCTTTTCCCCATCAACGCGATCGACCTGGAGCGCCATATATTCCCCGGCACTGCGGAGAATCACCACCGAGAGCATATCGTCGTCTTGGGAACCGCCGTAGACGGTGCTGCGGCTCGATCGGTTATAGCGCAGCAACTCACCCAGGGGCCGGAACGGCATCAACTGATCCCGCCAGTAGATACAGGGCTGGTCTTGGTCATTATTCTGGACCCGATCGCGGGGGACATCGAGCATATCCTCTACCCCGTCCATGGGGAAGGCAACCCGCGCACGGCTGCTAATACAGCAGAGGGCCTTGGAAATACTCAAGGTCAGGGGGAGGCGGACCGTAAAGGTGGTGCCTTTGCCCAGTTCTGAGTCAATGGTGACGGAGCCGCGCAGTTCGGAAATTTTGGTCCGCACCACATCCATGCCCACCCCCCGACCGGAGAAGTCGTCGGCTTGGTCCTTGGTGCTGAAACCGGGGTGGAAGAGGAATTCCTCGATCTCCATTTTGCTGAGGCTATTGGCTTCTTCCGCTGTGACCAAGCCTTTTTCAATGGCTTTCCGCCGAACCCGATCGGTGTCAATCCCGGCCCCATCATCGCCCACGGAAATAATGGTTTGGTTCCCTTGGTGGAAGGCTTGGATGCGGATTACGCCTGCTTCTGGCTTGCCAACTTTGCGGCGTTCTTCGGGGGTTTCAATGCCGTGGGTGACCGCATTGTTGACCAAGTGGGTCATGGGGTCATAGATCTGGTCCAGCAGCATTTTGTCGATCAGCACATCCTGACCGTCGGTGATGACCTCGGCTTTTTTGCCGCACTTTTGGGATACGGTGCGGACTGCGCGGGGGATCCGGCTGGCGGTGTACTCAAAGGGTAGCATTCGCGATCGGGTCAAGCCTTCCTGAAGCTGGGCCGTAATCTGCCGGAAGTTACGGGCTACATAGTCCAGCGGCTCATTAATGATGTATTCAATGTCTGAGGAAGACTCGCGCACCCGCACGATCAGTTCAATCATTTCCTGGGAAAGGAGGTGGAAGCCCGAAAACCGGTCCATTTCCAAGGCATCAAAGTCGTCGTCTTCCTCTGGGGTGGCTCCGGGGCGGTGGTGGAGGTGGAGATGGGGGGTGGCTTTGGGAGCGTTGAAGGCTTGGCGACTGGCGAGCAGTGCGTTTTCCAGCAGCGATCGCTCATAGAGGTCCTGTAAGCGCTGGCCTACATCGCTCAGTTGCTGTACCTGGGACAGGAGTTTTTCCAAGGAAATCCGCAGCCGTTCTTGGTCGGTTTCGAGGGAGTTCCGGTTAACCACCATTTCCCCCACAAGGTTGTTGAGGTTATCCAGTTGTTTGACGGGGACTCGCATTGTTTGGTCTACTTGCCGTTTTTGCAGCCCTTTTTGCGATTGAGGCCGCTTAGGCGCGATGGCGACTACGGGGGGCAGGGGACCGACTCCTGCTTCCGCTTGCTGGAGCAGACGGGTCATTTCCGCCAGTCCCTCGTCCATATCCTCATCGAGGAAACTGCTGAGGTCGGTTCCGGTGCCATCTGGGGCAGGGGTTTCCAAAAATGCTTCCAATTCACTGAGGCCGAATTCTTCCTTGCGCAGGCCCGCACCCTGATCGGCGGGACTGTCTAGGAGGTCGTCCAATTCGTTGAAGTCATTGCCTAGGTCAAGGCTCTCGCTGAAGGCTCCATTGCTGGATCCGGTGTCGTTCAGGAAGCTGTCTAGTTCACCCAGGTCACTGAATCCTGCATCGATCGAGGTGCCTGCTGGATCGGCTGCACTCAACATACTGTCTAGGCCATCCAAATCCAAGCCGCCCCAGTCTAGGTCTGGGCTGGCAGTCGAGTTTGTTGCTGCCGCTAGCCCGTCTAGTCCGTCTAGTCCACTTAACCCGTCTAACCCGTCTAACCCATCTAGTCCACTTAACCCGTCTAACCCATCTAGTCCGCCTAGCCCGTCTAACCCATCTAACCCGTCTAGCCCGTCTAAATTGAGGGCATTATCGGTGATGACTGGCTCGGACTCAGACTCTAGATTAAAGTTGTCTAAGCTGC
>JBMTWK010000567.1:0-2856 GCA_049452395.1 Prochlorothrix sp.
CCTAGAACTTAAGCTAAAATTTGAACGGTCTAACACCCGATGCTAGGTCGTGGTCGGGACTTTAGTCCTTGCCCCCCTGCCTGCATTTCCCGCCCTCAACTGTCCCCTGCGTGTCTTTAACTCCCCCTTCCACTCCCCCAACCCGATCGTCCCTACGCTGGTTTACCTTCACCCTAGCCAGTTGTATTTTGCTGGTTTTGGTGGGTTTAATTCTCTATGCCGGTTTAGTCACCCAAAATCAACCCCCTATCCTCAAAGCTGAGCTACTTTCGCCTTTTCGCGAGGTGGAAGGGAGCTATTATGTGCCTTTTCAGGTGACCAATGTGGGGGGAGAAAGCGCCGAAGCAATTCAGATTATGGCGGAACTGCGGACGGGGGACGATGAGCCAGAGACGGGGGAGCAGCAGCTAGAGTCCCTCTCCAGCGGCGAAACGGTGCGGGGAAGCTTTGTTTTTAGCCACGATCCGGAGCAAGGCCAGCTTAATCTGCGCGTTGCCAGCTACCGCAGCCCCCAAGCCCTCCAAACCACCGCTACCGGAGATTCAGACGCTCCCAACCCATAAAACACCCAAAATACTCCCCTAACCCTCTTTATAAAACCACCCCCAACCCCCGTAGGGGCAGGTTTCCGCCATAATCTCAGATACCCAGCCCAAAATAAACCAAACCTGCCCTCTTCTGCCGGAATCCTGGTCATCCAGCCCAAAATCAACCAAACCTGCCCTCTTCTGCCAAAATCTCGGCAACCAGCCCAAAATCAACCAAACCTGCCTTCTTCTGCCAAAATCTCGGCTAAGAGGGCGGGTTTGAGTAAATAACCGCAAGGGAGCGAGATTTCGGGTGGAAACCCGCCCCTACGATGGATGTGTGGGTTTGGGTAAATAACTGCGGGAAATCGGGGTTTTGGGTGGAAACCTGCCCCTACGATTATGGAATGTGGGTTTGAGGAAATAACCGCGAGGAAGATGACTAAGAGGGCGGTTTTGGGGAAAAAGAGGGCGGCTTTGGGGAGATCACCGCAGAATGGTGAGATTTTGGGTGGAAACCCGCCCCTACGAGTGTTGTTCAGAGATTGTTGGGAAAATTTTGCCGTTTTGCAATTTAGACCGCTGTTAAAGGCTGGGCCTGCTTTTCGTAGACGACTTCATAGAGAGCATTGGTGGGCAGTTGGGTGAACAGCGGAGCCATCTTCCGTAAAATGGCATCATGAACCTCATTTTGGTTCTCGCCCATATCCTCAACACTTTCCCAAAAAATTACCGATATCCCCCGGTTTGTACCTTGCTCCTGGAGCAGATAAGCCCCCTTAAAGCCGTAGCCGTAGGTTTTGACGGCTTCCTCGTAGAGTTTCTGGGCTTCAGCAAACTTTCCGGGTTTGAATTCACCGATCGCCACATGAGCACACTGACGCTTTAGGAAATCATGGAAGTCACTCATCATTTGCCTCCTGGGATCGCTACCATAGATTGTTTTGATCATAAAGGCTTATTGTGCGTCTAAAGGATAAATCTCATTACATTTTCTGTGGTTTCCGATACAATCTTCAATCTGATTTTCATAAACCAAGGCCATAAATTAACGATCTAACTCAAATTTATGAATATAGGCTAAGGCACTGTAAAGCTGAAAGGCATTGTCCCAGGTTGAGTCTTCCTGACGGAACAGATCCAGGTTCGGCGCGATCTGCCCTAGGAAAATATCTTGATCCAGCACTGTTTCCGCAAAGGCAGTAAAGCCCTTTAATTTTTGGACTTGATCTAAGGGTTCTTGCAAGTCTTGTAGGAATTTCTGCCATTTTTGGTGATGGGTGTTGGGGAGTTGGGGGGGCTGGGAAAGGGGGGCTGGGGAGGACTCCGATCGCCCCAACTGTTGGCCCGATCGCCCTGGTTTTAGGGGAGAATTGCCGCTAACGTTGGGAAACTCATAGGTCCGATCGCATAGGCGCACAATACAGCCCCGATCGGGCAAAAACAGGTCTACCACCTGGGCATAGTCCTGGGTTTTCTCCTTCCGCACCGTAGACAGCCCCCAGTAGCCCTTATCCACCACCGACTCAAACAGCGGCAATAATCCTTCCACCCACAGCTTGACCTCAGACCAGTCAAAGGTCAGGGTTCCGGCTTGGTTGTCCCGATCGCGGCAACTGGCTTGGGCTTGCTGGGCGTTGCCCTCCAGTTGAACCACCCGAAACAGCGGCACCGTTGCAATGCGGGACAGCGGCACACAAAACGCCGGTACGCCAATCTCCGCCATGGCCTTGACGTAGTACTGCAACTCGCCGATCGGCCCCGATCGATAAAACCGCCAGCCCCGACTGGGCAAATGTAACCGGGCCGTATAGGGGTCTAACTTGAGCAAGCGGGCAAAGCGGGGGGCCGCTGCTGATTTTGCTTCTGACTCCATTGGCTCCAAAATTAGGCATCCCGGCTCAGTTCCGGCGGGATCCTGGGTTGCCTGGGCGAGGGCGCGTTGGCGCTGCTCCTGTTCAATTTTTTGGACCCGCTGAATGCCTTTGCGGCTGAGGTTGGTGAGCTTGACCTGGGGGGTGAGCTTCAGGACTTGGCGAAAGGTTTTCTCGGCAGCTTCCAACTGCCCTGCCACTTCCTGCAAGCGCCCCCGATAGAACACGACCCAGGGATCCTGGGGCTGATCCTGTTCGAGTTCCCGCAGCAGTTGGGCGGCGGTGCGGTAGTCTTGGCGATCGATCGCGGCGGCAATCTCATTCAGCATGGCGCAAGTCGTAAGTAAAATAAAGTTTTGGCTGCTAGCTTGGATCTTACCCGTGACGTTAACTCAGTGCCTCACGTCTGCCCGCGTTGGCCCCGCCGGGGGGGGGGGGGGGGGGGGGGGGGGGGG
>JBMTWK010000568.1:0-2854 GCA_049452395.1 Prochlorothrix sp.
CCACTACTGCATCGTCATCCCACCCCCCAACGTCACCGGCAGCCTCCACATGGGCCACGCCTTCAACTCCGCCCTGATTGATACCCTGGTGCGCTACCACCGGATGCAGGGCAAAAACACCCTCTGCTTGCCCGGAACCGACCACGCCAGCATCGCCGTCCAGACGGTTCTAGACCGGCAACTGCGGGAAGAAGGCAAAACCAAGCAAGATCTAGGCCGGGAAGCCTTTTTAGAGCGGGCATGGCAGTGGAAAGCGCAGTCTGGAGGGACGATCGTCGGGCAGTTGCGGCGCTTGGGGATGTCCGTAGACTGGAGCCGGGAGCGCTTCACAATGGACGAGGGCTTATCTAAGGCCGTTTTAGAAGCTTTTGTCCAGCTTTATGACCAAGGGCTAATCTATCGCGGCCAATATCTCGTTAATTGGTGCCCTGCCTCCCAATCCGCCGTCTCAGACTTGGAAGTAGAGCCGAAGGAAGTCGATGGCCACCTCTGGCACTTCCGCTATCCCCTCAGTGATGGCTCCGGCTCCTTGGAAGTGGCCACCACCCGCCCAGAAACCATGCTGGGGGATACAGCCGTGGCGGTCAATCCGGCGGACGATCGCTATCGCCACCTGATCGGAAAAACCCTGACCCTGCCGATTATGGGTCGGGAAATCCCAATTATTGGCGATGAACTGGTGGAAATGGAGTTTGGCACCGGCTGCGTTAAGGTGACTCCGGCCCACGACCCCAATGACTTTGAGATGGGCAACCGCCATAATCTGCCCTTTATCAATATTCTCAACAAAGACGGCACCTTAAACGAAAATGCCGGGGAATTTGCCGGACTCGATCGCTTTGTGGCCCGCAAAGCCGTGATTGAACGCCTCCAAGCCGATGGCGTACTGATTAAGACCGAAGACTATCGCCATACCGTGCCCTACAGCGATCGGGGCAAAGTCCCGGTGGAACCGCTGATTTCGACCCAATGGTTTGTCAAAATTGACCCCCTCGCTGCAAAAGCGCTCAAATGCCTGGATGAGCAGAACTCGCCCCAAGTCGTGCCCGATCGCTGGCGCAAAGTCTACCGGGACTGGCTGGCCAACCTGCGGGACTGGTGTATTTCCCGCCAACTCTGGTGGGGCCACCAAATTCCGGCTTGGTACGCCATTAGCGAGACCGGAGGCGAAATTCTCGACGATACGCCCTTTGTGGTAGCCCGGACGGAGGCAGAGGCTTGGCAGCAGGCCAAAGCCCAGTTTGGTGAGGCCGTACAACTGGAGCGGGATCCCGATGTGTTGGATACTTGGTTTTCGTCGGGATTATGGCCCTTTTCAACCCTGGGTTGGCCGGAATCCACCGCCGACCTCGATCGCTACTACCCCACCAGCACCCTCGTCACCGGCTTTGACATTATCTTCTTCTGGGTCGCCCGCATGACCCTGATGGCGGGACACTTCACCGACACCATGCCCTTCCAGGATGTCTATATCCATGGCCTAGTGCGGGACGAAAACAACAAAAAAATGTCGAAATCTTCCAATAATGGCATCGATCCCCTGTTGCTCATCGATAAATACGGCACTGATGCCCTGCGCTACACCCTAATTCGGGAAGTGGTGGGAGCGGGGCAGGATATCCGCTTGGAGTACGATCGGGCCACGGAAGAATCCGGCTCCGTGGAGGCCAGCCGCAACTTTGCCAATAAGCTCTGGAATGCGTCCCGCTTTGTGATGATGAACCTGGGGGGGCAAACTCCGGCTCAGTTGGGCTTTGCCTTTACGCCGGAGTCGCCGGAGTTGGAACTGTGCGATCGCTGGATTCTCTCGCGCTACCAGCAGACGATCGCCCAAACCTGCGATCAAATCGAGGTCTACGGCCTGGGAGAAGCCGCCAAGGGACTCTATGAGTTTATTTGGGGCGATTTCTGCGACTGGTACATTGAGCTAGCCAAATCTCGCCTCTATTCCGATGGAGAGGCCCACCAAAAAACCACCGTGCAGCAAATCCTGGCCCATCTCCTTGAAGGCATCCAGAAGCTGCTCCACCCCTTTATGCCCCACATCACCGAGGAGGTCTGGCACACCCTCACCCAGAGCGATGACCAAACCTATTTGGCCTTGCAGTCCTACCCCGATCGGGATGCCACTTGGATTAATCCGCCGCTAGAGCAGGATTTTGACCTGGTGATTGGTACGATCCGGGTTTTGCGCAATTTGCGGGCGGAGGCTGGGGTTAAACCGGGAATTAAGGTCAAGGCTTTGGTGCAGAGCGAGAGCGATCGGGAGCAGCAAATCCTAACCACGGGGATGCCCTATATCCAAGCCCTGGCCAAGGCGGAAACCCTGACCCTGGTCCAGTCCGCCGACGCAGCCCCCCGCAAGAGCCTCGCCGGAGTGGTGGGAACGGTGCAGGTGCTGCTACCTTTGGAAGGGGTGGTGGATTTGGAAGCACTGGTGAAAAAGCTGGAGAAAGACTTGGGTAAGGTCGAAAAAGAACTCAAATCCCTCCAAGGTCGCCTCAATAACCCCGGCTTTGTCAATAAGGCTCCCCAGGACATCATCGACGGGGCGAAGGCAGCTTTAAGCGAGGCGGAAACCCAAGCCCAAATTTTGCGCGATCGGCTGGCCATTCTAGCTTAGAATGATCGAAAATCGGGGTCTATCTCCTTTTGTAACCAGGGTGAGATAGACCCAGAGAGAGATTAGTTGCCTAGAGTTCAGAATCTTGGTAATTATTGACTTTGATCCCTTTTTTTCTGTCTAAAATAAGGTTTTTATCTATTTTATGACGTGGCTCGTATTTGCTCTAATCCTAATCACTGGAGTTTTGACTTTTTGGGCTTGAGCAGGACAAAAGCGCCGAGGGAGTCA
>JBMTWK010000569.1:0-2850 GCA_049452395.1 Prochlorothrix sp.
TCGGCTGTCCAATTAACCCCACCCCTCTGGGATCGCCGACTTGCAGTCGGCTGTCCAACTTAAACCCTCCCCCAACGCGACCGCGTCATCCCCCTCCTCACCGTCTACCGGTTCTGGGATTACCCCCACACCCCCCCCATGAGTGACAGCCTTTCTTTCAGCGATCGATCGCCCACCCCTGAATCCCATCCCAGCGAGAAACCAGCGGTAACCGGCGGTAAAGTCTATTTAGTGGGGGCCGGTCCCGGTGCAGCCCAATATTTGACCCTAGCGGCCCAAAGCTGCCTACAACGGGCTGAAGTTCTGGTTTACGATGCCTTAGCCGATGAAGTCCTCAGCACCGTGCAGGGTTGGCTGGGCGATCGCTGCGAGATGGTCCATGTCGGCAAACGGGGCGGACACCCCAGCACCCCCCAGGCCGAAATTAATCAACGCCTAGTCCAGTACTGCCAGCAAGGACGGCAGGTTGTGCGCCTGAAAGGGGGCGATCCCTTTATCTTTGGCCGCGCATTATCGGAAATTCAAGCCCTAACCCAAGCCAACTGCCCCTTTGAGGTCGTCCCCGGTATTTCCTCCGCCCTCGCCGCCCCCCTCCTCGCCGGAATCCCCCTCACCGATCCCGTCATGAGTCGCGGCTTTGGCGTATTTACGGCCCACGAGCCAGAAGCCTTGAACTGGGGCGCGATCGCCCAACTGGAAACCGTGGTCTTTTTAATGGGGGGGCAGCAATTGGAGACGATCGTGCAGGAACTCCTCAGCCACGATCGATCGCCCCAAACCCCGATCGCCCTGATCCGCTGGGCCAGCCAACCCCAGCAAGAGGTCTGGACCGGCACCCTGATGACGATCGCCCAGATTCTAGGCCGCAACCCCCGATCGCCCTGTGTGATTGTGGTCGGTGAAGTGGTGCGCCTGCGGGAGTTTACCGCCTCGGTGTGAGTTCACGATCGCCCGAATTTAAACAGCCTTAACCAAACCTTAAGGAACGTAACAGCACATCACAATCTATAAAGCCCGTGTCCGTCGGCAAAGAGACATGCTACAGTGATTTACATCAAGAGGCGAGAGGGCCAAACGAACAAAACGGTTGTTGTTCCCCTTCCTAAGCCTAAATCCCAACAAAACTGCGGGTTCTGATCAACCGGTCTTCCCCAGAAACCCCAACATTACCCAGTTATCCCTACCACACGGGCGGTTCTGTTTGCAGTCCCCTAGCTTTATATCCAGTTCGGATCGGGAAGCTGTGTAATCCTCCAGTCAACCCATTAGCTCGTTCCGTTCCAGTTCAGTCCAGTTTTTGCCTTTTGCGGCTGTGGTTGCGGCGTAGAACCCCAGTTGCTCCCTGCTCCCCCCTGGGATGCGCGTTGTTTAGCTCCTTCTGCTCCTTTGGCAGGTGTTGCTCGTGTGATGCACATCGCCCCCTCCCCGCAGCAGAATGGTAACTATTCAGGGGTCTACGAAGTTAGTAGGGTTTCAGCCCTCCGATCGGAGTCTGAAGCAGCTCAAACCGTACCAATCCGGGATTTTCAGAGCCTGAAACCCGCATTCCTCCGTGACCCCCTGAATGCTTACGCAGAATGGTGATTCCAAGCCTTGTCTCACGTTTCAAGTACTGACAACTTTCTTGGTCGCCCTGTAGATTGGAATTTGGCTATTTTTAGGTTCAGGGAAGTGCCTTTGTTTCTGTTTCGATAGGTACGACCCGATCGGTCCCGGTAGCGGATGCCTCTCTCGCAGTGCCCACCCTTCGCTCACGACTTCGTACATTACATCAACACTCTCTCGTCTTTGAATTGTCTGTCGTTTCATTACGCCACAGCCTTAGTTCATTTCATTTTCTACCGCACTGATTCGATTTCTTTCTAATTCGTCGCACCCTGCGACACCCTGGCGCACCACTTGTAGCCAGTCCACCAATTCCACAGTCAACCCAGGGAAGGTCTCTCAGCCTTCCCTCTCGTTTTTTAAAGGGACTTGTGCAATCGCCCCTCACCCTAAATCCCTCTCCCAGACCGGGCGAGGGACTTTGAATGTGCAAGTTCTTGCTCCCCTTCGCCCCCTGGGAGAAGGGGCCGGGGGATGAGGGGGTCACGTTAGTCGCCCATTGTCGCCGATTGTGTTTATGGCAATCCTTAACGGGGTCAATGGACCGGAGCCAAAGGGCAGAGGCCGAGGGATGCTACGATCGAAGCCAGACGATTAACCGTTAGGAGTTCTCAGATTATGGCTTTAGCTGTTGGTACCCCAGCGCCCGCCTTTACGGCCAAAGATGACGCTGGCAACACCGTTTCTCTCTCGGATTTTGCCGGTAAGACCGTCGTCCTGTATTTCTACCCCAAAGACGATACCCCCGGTTGCACCAAAGAGGCCCAAAACTTCCGGGACAATTACAGCGAATACCAGGGCAAGGATATTGTCGTCCTGGGGGTCAGCACCGATGACGAAGCCTCCCACAAGGCTTTTAAGGAAAAATATGGCCTGCCCTTCACCCTCGTGGCCGATCCTGACCATGCCATCACCAAAGCCTACGATGTAGATGGGGGCGGCTATGCCAAGCGGATTACCTACATCATCAACGGCGATGGGGTGATCGATAAGGTCTTTGAAACCGTCCAAGCGGCCACCCACGCCGTAGACATCCTCGCCACCCTCGGCTAAGGCGATCGGGGCAATCTCCCGGAATTAACCCGGTTTTATTGCCCCGGTTTTGGTCCGGTAGGGGCAATCCCCCCGTGGTTGCCCCGGTTTTTGGCCTCACACAGATATTCTGCCAACAGGAGAGGCTCCCACCTCCGTAACCTCAGTTCGATAGCCCCAGTTCAATAGCCCTAGTTCGACAGCCCCAGTTCG
>JBMTWK010000570.1:0-2849 GCA_049452395.1 Prochlorothrix sp.
CGTTTTGACTTGGCCGCTGTAGGGATCTTTGCGCTGGAGGGTGGCGGTGAGGCTCCAGCGCGTGACGTGGAGGAGGGCGGGGAGGAGTTTGGCTAGGGAGAGACCATAGCGGGTGTTGGCCTTAAAAAGACTGGTGGGACCGTCTACGGTAATGGTAAAGCCCTGGTCTGCGTCGCCTTCTATGTACGCCATCAGTTGAAAAAGCTTCAAATACCGAAATAAAAGCTTATATTCCCCTGGATCGTTGCGATGGGCGTTAATTACGACTTGGGTTGCTTTGTAGAAAATGCCTTGAACTTGGGACAGGTTGTAGCGGTGAATGAGGGCTTCGGGGGTTGGTGGCTCGTATTGGGTCAAAATCCGATTTTCCGGCAGATCGGCATAGAGTCCCAGGCGAATATCTTGGGCTAGGACGGGTTTTTCCTGCTCCTGGCTCAGTTCAAAGGCCAGTTGCTCCAAGAGGACCGCAGTGTTGTTTAAGCTGGGGGTTTGCTGGGCCGATCGGCTAAAAACGCGCTGCCGTAGCTCGATCGGCTCCAAAGGACTGATCACTTCAAACTCAGAAAAACTACTGCGCAGCAAATGGACCAACCCCCGCACTAACTTGTAGTCAGGGCTGTGCCCCTCCCGATCGGCCAGTTCCCGATCTAGCTCCCCCTGGGTTTTGCCGCGATAGTCCTGAAAACACTGAATTAGCTCCGCAGCTAGCTCCAAGTGCGATCGATCGAGGGGTAGCGCTTTGGGGGTTACGGTTTCGCCGTAGTGGCGATGGAGCAGTAAATCACTGGGTAACACAGCTTTATTTAGGGTTTATGGCTGTTCATCGATAGATTTCCTTAGGAACCTGCTTTGAGTGGGTGCATCTCCCGTTGGACGGATCCCGGTAGGGGTTGTGCTCCCGTGGCTCCCCTCTACTGGCCCAAAACCGGGGCAACCACGGGGGGTTTGCCCCTACCGAATCGATTGATCTGCCACAGTGAGATGGTCCTCTTTTAGGGCTTCAATAATGCGAGTATTGGCTTTGGGAAAGGGATACTCCTCGATCGTCGCCAAACTCACCCACTTGACCTCATCACAGGCTAAGGGCTGGGGTTCCCCAGAGAGATAATCGCAGTAATAGACCTGAAGCTGAACCTTAAAGTGGGTATAGGCATGATCTACGGTGATTAAATGCTCTTTCACCGCAATTTTAATGGCTAGCTCTTCTTGGATTTCCCGCCGGATACAGTCCTCGATCGTCTCTCCTGCCTCCAGTTTCCCCCCCGGAAACTCCCACAGGCCACCGAGCAAACCGTCCTGGGGCCGCCGATCGATGAGAATATCGCCATTTTCGCGGCGAATGACGGCAACGCCGATGATTTTGAGGGGGAGGGGGGTCGAGGCTTCACGCATGGGGAGTTGGGTTTGGAGGTTAAGGGCATGGGCACGGCAGGCCGATCGCCAGGGGCAAACCAAGCAAGCGGGATTTTTAGGGGTGCAAACCGTTGCGCCGAGATCCATCAAGGCTTGGTTAAAGTCGCGGGGATGCTCTCGATCGAGCAGGGCTTCCGACGCTTGCCATAATTGGGGCAAAACCTTGGCCGGAGGCCGATCGATCGCCAGCAATCGGGCCAGAACCCGTTTCACATTACCATCTAAAATGGCCACGGGCTGATTAAAAGCAGCGCTCAGAATTCCTCCGGCAGTGGTGCGACCGATGCCCGGTAGCTTCAGCACAGCTTCTAAATCCTGGGGAAATTCGCCGTTATAGTCCTGAACAATGACCTGAGCCGCTTTGTGGAGGTTGCGGGCGCGGGCATAGTAGCCGAGACCTTGCCAGAGTTTGAGAACCTGTTGTTGGGGGGCAGCAGCTAGGGCGGCGATCGTGGGGAATGCGGCTAACCAGCGCTGGTAGTAGGGAATAACGGTTTTGACCTGGGTTTGCTGGAGCATAATCTCCGAAATCCAGATGCCATAGGGATCGGGGTTCGGGCGATCGGGATCTAGGCGATCAGGATCCAGACTATTGGGATCTAGGCGATCGGAACCCAAACTATCCGAATCCGGACGATCGGCAGTGCCCTGACCCACGGGAGCACGATCGGCATAACTGCGCCAGGGCAACTCCCGCCCACAGCGGCGATACCAGGTTAGGAGCGATCGGCGCAACTGGGGCCGGTCCCCGGTGAGGCTGTCCCAGGCGAGGCTGTCCCCGGTGAGGCTATCCCCGTGGAGGCTGTCCCAAGGAGTGGGCATAACGGAAAAAGGGCGAAATAACGGGGGAATCTCCCCTCGGAGCCAGCAAGCAATCCCTCCCAGCCCGCTGATCGGGGAAATGCTGATCGGGGAAATTTAGCGTAAAACCTTGCTTTCTCCCAGAATAATTTCTGGTTGCTGCTTTTTCGTGGAGGTAAACTCTTGGGTGGTTGCTGCCGGGAGTGCCATGGCCGGGATTTCTGGGGCCGTCGTGGTGGCATAGCCCACATAGCGGGCACCGGGTGCGATGTTGAGGGCACTGGCGGTTACGTCGCCTTCAAGCTGGGCTTGGGAACCCAGGGAGAGCTTGCCCTTGAGGTAGACTTTGTTGACCTTGACGATGCCGTAGTTGGTCAAGCTTTGGGCGCTAATCTCGGAGCCTTCAATCAGGCCATTGGCCAAAACCTCAATACTGCCCCGCACTTCCACACGACCGTGAATAATGCCCTCAACCCGAAGATCCCCTTCAACGAAGAGATCCCCTTGGATTTCGCTTTTGGCACTGAGAATGGTCAGGGGTTGGCTTGGGGAACGGCGGCGTTTAAACATCGGCTCAGTTTCCTGTGATGGATACATTAGGCGCTGCAATTAAGCTCTGCTAAGAAATAATACAG
>JBMTWK010000571.1:0-2847 GCA_049452395.1 Prochlorothrix sp.
ACCACTCCCCAGCATTTCCCCCAACACATCCTGCACAATCCCAAAGCTCTGCCCCGTCGCCAGCACCCCCTGGGTAATCGACAACCGCCCCCCAGAGGCTTGGGCCGCCTTCAGCAGATCTTGGCGCAACGCCTCCGGCGAAGGCTGGGAACCCTCCGGCGATCGCACCGAAGCCTCCGTTAGCAACTCCGGAAACCGATAGATCACCACCCCCGTTTCCCAATGGTTATCCAACTGCACATAACCACTGGCCAGCATGGCATCCAGCAGCCCCTTCACCTCCTCAAAGCCGCACCCCGTCGCCAACACCCCATCCGTCACCGAAATTTCCCCCCCCTTGCGTTGGGCCACCTCCAGCAGCTTCTGCCGCAGCCGATCGAGGCGGCTCTGGGACTTTTGGGGCAACGATCGGGCCTCCAACGCCTCCGCGATCGCCCCCTGGAGTTCCTGCACAATCTGCGGCTTCGCCATACCCAACGGCTCCACCGTCCCATACTCCGTCTCCAACGATAGCCAATAGGCCGATCGTTGCCGTAGCAGCCAAATCACCCCGATCGGGATCAACGGCCACACCATCGCCCCCAACCCCAGACAAAGAATCGGCCCCTTGCGATCGGGCCGCTCTTCCCGCACCGTCACCCCCCGGATACTCTGGAGCGGATAGACCCCGCCGCCCCGAATTTCAAGGGTTTCAGTCGTGAGGCGAATCCCCCGTTTTCGATAAAGAAGCGTTTCAGCCATACCGTTAGAATTGTTACAGCTTTTAACATAAATACATATTTGGACGTGAATCCCCCTTGGTAGACTTAAACTACATTAAGGTTGATTTATAACTTGTCCCAGGAGTTTGCACTTGCGGGGTTTGACTGCTTAGAGAGCCGTTTCGTGCCCCCCCTGTGTTCGCTCCCGGATTAGCTAGAATTCCTGCTGGAACATTGCACTGCGCTCAAGAGCACGTATCCCTTTATGGTAAACACTCTCGAAAAAACCAATTTTGATGAGATTCGTCCCGGCGTAAAGGCTCCCGCCAAGGACACCATCCTCACCCCCCGTTTTTACACCACCGACTTCGATCGCATGGCCCAAATGGACCTCCATGTGAACGAAGAAGAACTGCGGGCCATTATCGAAGAGTTTCGCACGGACTACAACCGTCACCACTTTGTCCGTAGCGAAGTGTTTGATCAATCCTGGGACCACATTGAGGGAGACACCCGTAAACTCTTTATTGAATTCTTAGAGCGCTCTTGTACCGCTGAGTTTTCCGGCTTTCTCCTCTACAAAGAACTGAGCCGTCGGATCAAAGACCGCAACCCCCTCTTGGCCGAAGGGTTTGAACTCATGTCGCGGGATGAAGCCCGTCACGCCGGGTTCCTCAACAAAGCCATGACCGACTTCAACCTCCAGTTGGATCTCGGCTTCTTAACCAAGAGCAAGAGCTACACCTTCTTTGAGCCAGAATTCATCTTCTACGCCACCTACCTCTCTGAGAAGATCGGCTACTGGCGCTATATCACCATCTATCGCCACCTAGAGCAGCACCCCGAAAACCGGGTTTACCCCATTTTCAACTTCTTCGAGAACTGGTGCCAAGACGAAAACCGCCATGGCGACTTCTTTGATGCCGTTATGCGGACCCAGCCCCAAATGCTGGACAAGCCCAAGAGCTTGCTCCGCAAGATCCTCGACATGCCCCTCTTCTCGGAGCCGTCCAAGATCTTTTCCGGCAAAGCATGGCAGCGCTACCTCATGGTTTCCTGGGTCACCCCCAAAACCTGGTGCCGCTTCTTCCTGCTGTCCGTCTTCGCCACCATGTACCTCAACGACACCCAGCGGGCCGACTTCTACGCCGCGATCGGCCTTGATGCGCGGGAATATGACAAGCACGTCATCCTCAAGACCAACGAAACCGCTGGCCGCGTCTTCCCCATCATTCTCGATGTGGAAAATCCGGAGTTCTATGAGCGTCTGGAAATTTGCGTCAGCAACAACGAGCAACTGCGGGCGATCGATGCATCCAGCGCTCCCGGCCCCATCAAGGTTCTGCGCAAGCTACCCATCTTTGTCTCGAACCTAGGCCAGTTCTGGAAGCTCTTCCAAATGAAGCCCTTAGAAGTTAGCGAAATTCAACCGGCCATTCTCTAAGGGATCGGTTTTCTGGGACAGGTCAAAGTTTGATCTTGCCCTTATAGTAAGGGGGAAACTCACGCAGTTTCCCCTTTTTTTTATTCTTTCACCCAGCTCCATGCCCAAGCGAAACCTGTTAGACCAGTTTTCTGCCCAAATCACCATTCTGGGAAGCTTTGTCACCCTGATGTGGGGCTTAGAAATCATTGACGCGGTTATTTTCCGGAACCGGAATAAGCTGGATGAGTTTGGCATTCGCCCCCGCAGCCTCTCAGGCTTAGCCGGAATTCTCCTCTCGCCCTTCCTCCACGGTGGCTTCCGTCACCTCATCGCCAATACCGTGCCCTTTATTACCTTGGGGTGGCTGGTGATGTTACGGCGAATTCAGGACTTTTGGGAAGTGACGATCGTCACCCTCATCATCAGTGGTTTGGGGGTTTGGCTTCTGGGTGCACCGAACTCCATCCACCTCGGCGCGAGTGGCTTGGTTTTTGGCTATTTTGGCTTTTTATTAACACGGGGCTACTTCGATCGCCGCATCGACTCGATCGCCCTCGGTATCCTCGTCCTCGCGCTCTATGGCGGCCTGATTTGGGGCATTGCGCCCTGGCAGCGCGGGGTTTCCTGGGAGGGGCACCTGTTTGGCCTGCTGGGGGGTGGCCTTGCCGCCTGGTTACTGGCCGAAGACAATAACCCGCACTGAACCGCTACGGTAGGGGC
>JBMTWK010000572.1:0-2846 GCA_049452395.1 Prochlorothrix sp.
TTGGGCTGATTAGACCTCTAAGGTTAGGCGGGCTTGGAGGACCGTAGACTGAAATGACCCCACCAGTTGCCCCAGCAAGTCGTCATTCAGGGGGGCCAAATCTTCCTCGCTGAAGTAGTTGTCAAACTGGTTGAGCAGCAACCGCGCCCGCTCTTGGGGATCTTCGTGGGAGGTCATCTTTTGGGTCAGCAAGACCCATTGCCGCCGAATTAAACAGGCGCGATGGTAATCTTCAGGGGACGTGGGTATCAAAATTGAAAGTTTACCAACCCCCACCAGCTTTTGACAGGTTCGATCCAAACTGCCCCCAATGAGGGCACCTGGCCCTGCAAACTCTGCATGGAAGGGTTTGCACAAAATGACACCATTACGGCGACGGGCATTCACGATAAACGCTTGACCGGCCTGGATTTGGGAAAGTAATTTGTTGTCCAAGGCGTTAATCAGTCCTGTTCTCAGTTACGGTGTGGCTTGGAGGGGGGGAGAAGTGGGCGGTGGGGGATTGGGGGGGCTATGGGGGTGCCGCCACTGGGCACGGCCTACGCCATCGGTGATGAGGTAGCTTTGGGCCAGGAGCCAGAACCAAACACCGGGTAAGGTCGGTTCTAGCATAGGTTTGAGGCGCTGGACCAGCCCTGGGAGCCAGCCACTGAAGAGGTAACTGACGAGGGTGAGGACCGTAAAGACGACATAGTTTAAGACCCAGCGCAGCAGATCTTTAGGTCCGGCTAAGTCCCAAATCCAGGCCAGTAGGGTGGGGTTTTGGCGAGCTGCCTTGAGGGCCATGCGGTTAAAGGTGAGCCAGTCGGCTCGGTCTTTCATGAAGGCATCACTCACTGCCGGGGACTCACTGGCCAGAATCCCGAAGAAAGTATTCAGCATGGAGTTAATGCGCTCAGGAGCAATGACCCGCCCGGTGGGGACCATCATGCCTTTGGAGAAGAGCCAGGTGACGGCAATGTTGCTTTGGTAGGCCCGGACTTGCTCTAGGTGTTTGGCGCTGAGGAGGTCGCGTTTGAGGGCTGCGTCGAGGAGGGTGGTTAAGCGGGGGAGATTGCGGACGAGGGAGCCGAAGCCGGTGAAGATGAGGGGGGATTGGAGGGAGGCTGCGTCTCCGATCGCCATGACCCGATCGAAGGCCACCCGCCGATCGCCGCTGCCAACGTTGAAGTAACCCGGAATATAGCCAAAGGTTGCCTTTTTCCAGGTGAGCTTGTCTAAATCACAGCGCCGGTATTCGGGCAAAATCGTAAAGAAATCCTCATACATTTCCAGCAAAGAGCCGGGATTGTCGGGGTGGACTTGGTGGTAGTGGAACAGGTACACCGTCAGGTCATCGCCTTCTACGGGGAACAGTTCCCAAATCAACTGCCGCCCCCGCGAGACATCCCCATGGCTGTTGAGCACATCCCCATACTGGCTATCCCAAACCTTGGGATCCAAGCCTTGGAGGACTGCGCCCACGGTGGGACAGACGCTATCGAAGGGGCGGCCTTGGTTCATTTGCCATGCGATCGGCGAGGCAGTGCCCATGGCATCGATGAGTAACCGACCCGTAGCACGGCGATGGTAGGGGTGAGTGGTACCAGAGGCAAGCTCAGCCGCCTCACCGGGATCCTCGCCGGGGCGGGGGCGGTGGTGGGCCTTGAGCAGCACCCGATCGCCATAGATCTCGGCCCGCTCAAACTCGGTATACTCCCAAATTTCACCCCCCGCTGCCTTGAGCTTTTGGCCACAAATTTGTAGCAATTTATCGGAATTCACCGCCACATTCAGCACCGTGGGGGTGTGCAAAATTTCGGCCTTGGCCTGGGGCGGATTGTTGGCATCAAAAAACTTGTGGAAGCCGTCCACATACTCCCGCGCCACCACCGATTCCACTTCGGCGGGGGTCAACAGGCCCAAGTCGAGCAAGCTTTGGATCTCATCCCGCGAAATATTCCATTCCCGGTTCATGCGGCCAAAGCCCAGACGCTCCACCAACAGCACCCGGTAGCCCAGCTTGGCCATCATGGCCGCATGGATCACCCCCAACGCTCCCCCCACGTAAATGAGGTCATAGTCTACGGCTGCACTGGAGGGGCTGAATTTGCTGCCTGCGGCCTGGAAAACGACCTGTTTCGGCTCCTGGGGATGGTTTACGCCTTCGCGCCAGCGCTGCTCCCACCAGTAGGCACGGGTTAGGTCGGCTTCGCCGTTGGGGATTTCTTTGAAATATTTGACGGTGAGGGGGTACTGTTCAGCGAGGGCTTCAAAAATTGAGGTTTGGCTGAGATCGACTGCCGGAGGAGCCGGATAGGTAGGGGGGAAGGCGGCCAGGAGTTGCTGTTTGAGGCTGTGGAGGATTTTGTTTTCCTGGGGAAAGGGCCGATCGCCCCAGCGAAAGACCTTGAGATAGGTGGTGCGTTGGACCGACCAGATAAAAATGGCCAATTCTGGCCCCTGCTCTGCTGGCTCTGGCCCGTGAACGGCGATGCCATCGGGGGTTTTCCGTTTGCTTGCGCCTTCGGGCAGGGTGAAGCTGTCTTGGAGCCAAGTGCAGACTCGATCGGTGTCGGGGGTGGGGGCTTCGAGGTAGAGAAGTTGGCGCATGGGAGAGGGGATCAGCGGTCGATCGCAACTGAACAGCAAGGTTTACTTTAGCCCATTGGCTTCACCCCTGTCCCCGTGCTGATGTCGGATCAATACAATGATCAGATCGGAGCCGATCGAGTCCGCTGCGGTGGGGTGCATCCCACTTTAGAAGATCCTTGGTAGGGGTCGTGCCCCCGTGCCGACCCTCTTCGGCCCCAATCAAAGTTTTTGGGCAGGGCAACCACGGGGGGTTTGCCCCTACCGGGTCGGTT
>JBMTWK010000573.1:0-2845 GCA_049452395.1 Prochlorothrix sp.
AAAATTACCCCCCTAGAGCAGGCGATCGAGGACTATTGCGCCAGTTTTCGCCTTCTAGAACCCTGGGGGAGCTATTTTGTCGTTAATGTCTCTTCTCCCAATACACCGGGCCTCCGATCGCTCCAAGCCACCGCAGCCCTAGACCCCCTCCTCGCGGCGTTACAACAGGAAAATACTCGGCAGCTTCCCCTCTTTGTCAAAATTAGCCCTGATTTAGATGGGGAAGCCATGGAATCGGTAGTGGATTTGGCCCAGCGCCATCACCTGGCGGGCCTTATTGCCACCAACACCACCATTGGCCGCACGGGACTGCGGACCCAACGGCTCCGGACAACGGGGTCTCTGGTCGCTGAGGAAGCCGGGGGCATTAGTGGGGCACCGCTGCGCGATCGATCGACCGCCGTGGTGCGCTTTCTCTGGGAAAAATCCCAGGGGCAGGTGCCCATTATTGGCGTGGGCGGGGTGGCCAATGCGGCCCAGGCTTGGGCGAAGATCAGTGCGGGGGCATCGCTAGTGCAACTGTATACGGCCTGGATTTACGGGGGGCCGGGGCTACTGCGGCAGATGTTACAGGGCTTGGGCCAGCGCCTCGATCGGCTGGGGATGGCCACGATTCAGGAGGCGATCGGCTCCCAAGAACCCGATCCCTTGGCTTGACAGGGTTGGGGGAAAATGCTAGGAAACCGTTGCACTTTTTGGGACTTCGCCGTAAGGTGAGGGCGATCGCCCAGCTATCTTTTCCGAGTAATCCCTTGACGAAGGGAGCATCACAGGGTTACGTAGTGAGCCAGTCTAGTTTCCGGAAATCTCCAGACATCTGCGAAAAGCGTTCACCACTGTACTTCTAGGTAGGGTCTACCTAGGGGCGATACCTTCGGGTCAGTTGCGTTTCAGCCAGTTTTGGACGAGTCCACAAGCGTTGTGAGGGGGTCAATCGAGCGGTGTTTTTAAAAAATCTCTTCTCAGGTGCCAAGTCCGGCATTGGGATCGAGCTGACACCGGAGCGGCTCAACCTGGTGCAGTTGAAAAAACAGGGGCAAGCCTACAAGTTGGTCACCTACATTTCCGAGGAAATGCCAGAAGACCTGATCCAGGACGGGCAAATTACCGATCCACCGGCATTGGTTGAATTGCTCCAGACGGTCCTGTCAGAGAACAAGATCAAAACCAAAAAAGTTGCCACGGCGATTCCAGGGCGGGATGTCATCAGCCGCCTGATCCCGGTGCCCGCTGAGTTGGACGATCGGGAACTGCGGGATATGGTCCTGAACCAGGAAGCCGGTCTCTGTCTGCCCTTTCCGAGGGAAGAAGCCGACGTGGACTACCAAAAGCTGGGGTTCTTTGTGGATGAAGATGGCATCGAAAAGGTCCAGGTGCTGCTCGTGGCGGCCCGCAAGGATATTACCGATCTCTACCTCAACACCTTCCAGGAGGCTGGCCTAGAAGTAGATGTGCTGGAAATCAGCAGCTTTTCGCTAATTCGGACTATTCGCCAACAACTGCGGCAGTTTAGCTCCCAGGAAGCCGTTGCCATCGCCGATATTGAGTTTGACAATACCGAAATCTCCATCGTGGTCGATGGGGTGCCCCACTTTTCCCGAACAGTGCCCATGGGGGCTTTCCAGATCCAAAACGCCCTAGCCCGCGCCATGAACTTACCGCCGTCGCGCAATACGGAACTGCTCCAAGGCATGACTGTCCCCGTTAACCCGGTGGGCGGCATGACGGGGAACACCACCTCCAGCAATCCAGGGGCTGCGGCAATGCTGCGGGTCTTGGGGGAACTGGCGGATGAACTGCGCCGATCGATCGACTTCTACCTCAACCAAGACGAAAACCTGGAAGTGGCCCAGTTGCTCCTGGCGGGGCCGGGGGGCGGTCTGGGGCAGTTGGATGAGTTTTTTACCCAGCGCCTTAGTGTGCCGACGAGTCATATTGACCCGATCGAGTCCCTCAGCCTGGAAGTGGATGAGGAAATCCCAGAGGTGCAGCGCCCCGGTATGGGGGTGGTGTTGGGTCTGGGGCTGCGGGAGGTATAGATCATGTATAGCTTAGATATTAATTTCCTCAACGATCGGGCGGAACAAGCGGCGGGTTCTCCGGCTCCCAAACAGGGCGGCGGTGGCCCATCAGCCGCCAATACCCCCATGATTATTGGTGCCTTGGTGGGGCTAGCCCTGCCAGCGGGAGCTTTTGGGGCCAATCTCTACCTCCAGAGCCAACTTCAGGCCATGACCGCTAATCGGGATGGTCTCCAGGGCAACCTGTCTACGGTGAGCGGCCAAGCCTCGGAGGTCAATGCCGTTACGGAGAAGATTGCCGCAGCCCAGGCCGATATTGAGGCTTTAATTGGGGTTTTCCAGAAACTCCAGCCCATTTCGGCCTCTCTCCAGGAAGTCAGCAACCAAACGCCACCGGGCGTAAAAATCAAGCTCTTTGAGTCTAAGGATGGGGAACTGCCAGAACCCACAGAAGCAGAAGCTGCTGCCGCTGCTGCCGCCGCTGCCGCTGCGCCTCCTCCGGTGGAAGGGGAAGCACCTCCAGCGCCTGAGGCTCCACCCAAGACGATTACGATCGAAGGCTTGGCCCTGTCCTATGCCCAACTCAATGACTTTATGCTGGGGCTGAAAAATTCGCCCTTTTTGGTCAAAGACAGTGTGAAATTGGGCACCGTTGAGCTAAAAGGGGCGGATGAGGTCTTCCAATTTGAGCGCTTCGAGCCGGAGCTTCCCCTGGGGGAAGATCCCCCTGAGGCTATTCCAGAGGAGTATTTACCCCAATTTGAGATTGGTTTGCCCTATGTGGTTGAGTTTAGCCTGAATGCTGAACTGAGCAGTCCGGCTCC
>JBMTWK010000574.1:0-2839 GCA_049452395.1 Prochlorothrix sp.
CCGATCGGAGGGCTGAAACCCTACTAACTTCGTAGACCCCTGAATAGTTACCTCTAAGGCACCCGCTAGGCTCCTCCCGATCGATCGAAGCTTAAGCGGCAGTGGGCAGGGCGGTTTGGCCTAGCACTTGACGATAGAAGCCTTGGAGTTGGCGCGTTGCAGCGGCCCAGCCCCACCGTTCTGCCTCTTGGCGGGCATTGCGCCGCAGGCGCTCCCGCTCCAGTTGATTGGCCAACAGCCGTTCCGTGGCCTTAATCAAGCCCTGGTCATCGGCGGGATCGAACAAAAAGCCATTTTCGCCATCGGTGACAATATCGGGAATGCCCCCAGCATTGGCGGCTAGGACGGGGCAACCGGCGGCCATGGCTTCCAGCAGAACGAGGCCCAGGGTCTCCGTCCGGGAGGGGAAGACAAAGGCATCGGCAGAGGCGTAGGCGGATCCCAGTTCTTCGCCGTGGAGGTAGCCGACAAAGTGGGTGTTGGTTCCGGCGAAGTGGGTTTCGAGTTCTTCGCGGTAGGGGCCGTCGCCAACGAGGGCGAGGCGGGCGTTGGGGATGGCTTCCAGGATCATTTTGATGCGATCGACTTGCTTTTCGGCGGAGAGGCGACCGACATAAATCAGCAGGGGATCTTCGGGATGGCCCTGGCTGAGGCGATCGCGCATTTCCGCACTGGCCAACTGGGGCCGGAAGGTTTCCGTATCTACCCCCCGCTGCCACAGGTCACAGCGCTCAACCCCGTGGGCCGTCAGCTCATCCACCATCGCCGTAGAGGTGCACAGGTTCAGCGCCGCTTGGTTATGCATGGCCTTGAGAATTTCCCACAGCACCCCTTCCAACATGCCCATCCCGTAGTGCTCCAGGTACTTGGGCAAATGGGTGTGGTAGGAGGCCATCAGGGGCACGTTGAGAGCCTTAGCGTAGTAGATTCCCCCCAGCCCTAACACAGCGGGGTTGACGACATGGATTAAGTCGGGCTGGAATTTTTCGAGGGCTTCGCCGATCGCAGGCCGAGGCAACGCCATTTTCAACTCTGGATAAAGCGGGAGCGGAAACCCCGTGACCCCCTGAATGGCTGCGCCCTTATACTCGGTCAGTCCCCCCTCCGGACAGAAGACCATGACCTCATCCCCAAGCCGTTGGAGATGCTCGACGGTATGGCGTAGGCGGGTAACGATGCCATCAACTTTGGGTAAGAAGGTTTCGGTGAAAAGGGCAATTTTCATGGGGTTACGGAATCAGTCAGACGGGGGTAAAAAGCAGTAAACCTTGGAAAATCCTGGAAAATCTGGGCGGGAACCGGGCCAGAACCGGTTAAGGAACGTTAAGCCCTGCCCTAAGAATACCGTGAACGGTTCCCCAAACCCTACTCCCTTAAGATCCCATTAAAAAAGGGTAGGTCATGCCTACCCCTGTGATATGTGTGGGGTCATTCTGAGTGGACCCCAGTCCCAGTAAAAGACGGTTGAGGCTTAAAATCCAGCCGGGATTACTTGCGCCATTGCACCTTGGGCAGGATGTGAGTCTTATCGACCCGATGTTGATACTTCTGGGCAAAGTTGAGGAGAGAATCCAGCAAAGAATCCGAGAGATTGTGGGGCACCAGACCCAAGTCTTGCAGCTTGGTGTTCTTGGCATTGAAGTAATGTTCTTCCAGCTCCACGCGGGGGTTTTCCAGGTTGTTCACTTCCACCTTCATGCCCAGAGCTGCACCCGCTTGCTGGACCATCTCCGCTAGCCCACCAATGCTGAACATTTCGGTGAACTGGTTAAAGACACGGAACTCCCCTTTGTCAGCGGGGTTGTTCACGGCGATTTCAATACAACGCACGGTGTCGCGGATGTCCAGGAGGGCGCGGGTTTGGCCGCCACTGCCGTAGACGGTGAGGGGGTGGCCGATCGCGGCTTGAATACAGAAGCGGTTGAGGGCCGTGCCAAACACGCCGTCATAGTCCAGGCGGTTGATCAGCAGCTCATCCATGCCGGTTTCTTCCGTCAGCACCCCATAGACGATGCCCTGGTTCAAGTCCGTGGCCCGCAGACCCCAGATTTTGCAGGCAAAGTGAATGTTGTGGGAATCGTGGACTTTGCTGAGGTGGTAGAAAGAGCCAGGTTGCTTGGGGTAGGGAAGGGTATCTTTGCGACCATTGTGCTCAATGGTGATGTAGCCTTCCTCAATGTCAATATTGGGGGTACCATATTCGCCCATGGTGCCCAGCTTGACGAGGTGGCAGTCGGGGCAGTTTTCATGGATCGCATAGAGCAGGTTCAGGTTCCCCAGCACGTTGTTGGCTTGGGTGAGAACGGCGTGCTCACGATCGATCATGGAAAAGGGAGCCGATCGCTGTTCGCCAAAGTGAACGATCGCGTCGGGGCCGAACTCCTTGATGCTATCCACCAAGAAGGAATAGTTGTTGATGTCGCCGATGTACAGATCGATGGTCTTTCCGGTGAGATCCTGCCAACGCTGTAGACGGGTTTGAATGGGCGCGATCGGAGTCAGGGTTGATGCCCCCAGCTCGTTGTCCCAATGCCGCCGAATCAGGTTGTCCAGAATCGCAACGTCAAAGCCTCGGTTTGATAAATATAGCGCTGTGGCCCATCCGCAGTAACCGTCACCGCCAATAACTAGGACTCTCATATGCTCGTTGATCTCGTTTGCTTGATACTGGCTTAATTTACCAGGTTTTGGGTACCTTCTGGTCAAGGCCCAAGCTAGATCCGGAGGGGGGCAGAAGGGGGGCAGAATCGAGTTCCCCATAGCACAAGAAAGAGGAGTCTGCCCACAGGGTAAGCGCATCTGGAAGGCTATTGACACAATGGTTACAGTATGTGGAGAG
>JBMTWK010000575.1:0-2838 GCA_049452395.1 Prochlorothrix sp.
AGGGTCGGCACGGGGGCACGACCCCTACCAAAGATCTTCTAAAGTGGGATGCACTCCAATCCCCCCGTGGTTGCCGTAACTATTCAGGGGTCTACGAAGTTAGTAGGGTTTCAGCCCTTCGATCGGAGTCCGAAGCAGCTCAAACCATACCAATCCAGGATTTTCAGAGCCTGAAACCCGCATTCTTCCGTGACCCCCTGAATGGTTACGTGGTTGCCCTGGTTTTGGGCCGAGTTTTTGGGCCGAAGAGGGGAGCCACGGGGGCACGACCCCTACCAAAGATCTTCTAAAGTCGGCACGGGGGCACGACCCCTATTAGGATTTACTCGATTTCTAGGGAGCTAGCATCCAAATCGGTCCAGGACTGGAAAAAGGGCCGCAGTTGGGCCGCGATCGTCTGGACTCCGCCTGCGACGTTGGACTCAATATTGAGGGGCATTACGGGGTCATGGAGGGAGAGCCGGAGCAAAAACCAGCCGGATTCCTGGGGAGACATACAGGCAATGCGGATCCCCTCGTAGTTTTTGGGCACGACTTCCCAACTGGGTTGTTGGGCGGCAAATTCTTGGAGGGCTTCGATCGCCTGGTTGCCGTAGGCTTTGAAGTCCTCAGCGGTGATTTTCAGGCGAAATTCCTGGCTTTCGATCGGTTCTTGGAGCGTGGCGATCAGATCGGTGATTTTGCGGCCTTCTTGGTGGGCCTTGGACAGTTCCATCAGGAGCTTGCTGACCAAATAGGCTCCATCGTCGAGGAAATAGTTTTCCCGCATTGCGCCATGGCCGGAGGTTTCGATCGCCAGCCAAGACTCTTGGCCATCTTTATTGAGGGCAACGGCTTCGTTAATGACGTTTTTATAGCCGCGCTTAAAGCGGTGATGGATGCCGCCGAGATCCTGCTCGATGAATTGGGTGAGGCCGTCGGAGGTGATGGAGTCGGTGACGATCGTGGAGCCGGGATGCTCCCGCAGGACGATCGTGGCAATGAGGGCAATCAGTCGGTTGCGGTTTAGCTCCCGTCCTGCACTATCCACCGCCGCGCCCCGATCGACATCGGTATCAAAAATCAAGCCAAAATCTGCTTTTTCCCGCACTACGGCCTCACAAATCGCCGCCATGGCCGTTGGATCTTCCGGATTGGGCACATGGTTTGGAAAGGTGCCGTCGGGGTCGAGAAATTGGCTACCTGTGGTATCGGCCCCTAGGGGTTGCAAGACCTTGCTGACATAAAAGCCCCCTGCGCCGTTGCCTGCATCGACGATGACCTTTAGCCCTTGGAGGGGGGTGTCGTAGTGATCGGGGTGGCTGGCTCCGGTCCGGATTTTTTCCACCAAAATCGCGCCATAAACGGACATTAAATCCCGTTCTGCAACGTAACCCGTTATCTCTGCCCTTGGAAACGTCCCTGCGGCGGCTAGGTCTAAAATTGCCTTAATATCGGGCTTTCCCAGTCCCCCTTGGGCGGTGAAGAACTTTAAGCCGTTGCGGTTAAAGGGTAAGTGGCTGGCGGTGAGCATAATTGCGCCTTGGCACTCCCAGCCCGGTGTGACGGTGCTCATAAACATGGCCGGAGTGGAGGCGAGTCCTACGGTCCAGACGTGGCTACCGAGGCTGGTCATGCCGTCAACGACTGCGGCCATGAGATCGGGACCGGAGAGGCGGCTGTCGCGGCCAATGGCGATCGTCAGCTCCGGCGGCTGTTTTTCTAAGGTTTGCCCCAACCAGGTGACGAAGGCTTGGCCGAGGGTGTAGGCGATGGGGGCTGTGAGGTTGACGGCTTCACCGGGAATGCCATCGAGGGCGACCCCCCGAATGTCGGAGCCGTTTTGGAGTTTGGGCCAGTTAAAGTCTGGGGGAATAGGGGCAGAGGTTGCAGCAGAGGGAGCGGTCATGGTGTTAGACAGGGATCGATCGCGGCAAAACAGAGCGCCTATGGGTCACCGCACAGGCCAGTGTCTAGGGTGCCATGGCTCGGCGATCGATCGCCCATCCTCCCAAATCTTTACGGATTTCCTGCCTAGCTATCCAGGGGTAAGCCAACTCTTTTTGACCTACAGCCTGAGGAGAGTTTTCAGATCGATTTTGGATCCATCCCACTTTGGACGGGCCAGAGGCCCATCCCACCCAAGAGAGTGTTGTGGGATAGCTGGACCGGCTGTCCATAGGCGAAAGTGGGATACACCCGATCGATTTTTCCTATACCTAGCGGATGTAATGGCTCTGGGTTCTTAAGTAACCTTTTTGAGGCTGTCCTTAAATAATAATTTTCTGTATTACTGGAAAAACTTTCTTTAAGGATATCTACAACAAATTTAAGGATATCTACCTTTATGTCTCTGTCAAAGTCCTTTGCTCAGGCTCAGATCCTACGTAAGCATTCAGGGGGTCACGGAGGAATGCGGGTTTCAGGCTCTGAAAATCCCGGATTGGTACGGTTTGAGCTGCTTCAGACTCCGATCGGAGGGCTGAAACCCTACTAACTTCGTAGACCCCTGAATAGTTACGATCCTACTGCGTAATTTCTTTGGGTCTTCGGCAACGTACCGCGCCACGATCGATACCTGTTTTGGCACAGCGTACAATGCTGTAGCGCTCCAAAACCTGCAACAGGAGATTCAAGAAAGAGGTCTTGCAGGCTTTGCCAAAGTTGAGGTTTTGCCCCAGATCCAAATGGGGGAAGCTTTGGGAGCCTACGCCAAGGAAACGGATACCATTTATTTGTCGGATCAGTTTGTAGAGGGCGCAAGCCTTAGTGGTGCAGGAAAGTCGTGAAAGGCTTGTCAGGTGAGTAGGGGTATCGCATTAATTTTGTATCCAATGTACTTGACAACAAGTAGACTGC
>JBMTWK010000576.1:0-2831 GCA_049452395.1 Prochlorothrix sp.
CCAATAATTCCCCCCCCGACGATCGCGATTTTCATCACCCCCACCTCCTCAAACCATTAAAAAGCACCCTACCGCAGTAAGGTGCCTGGAACGGCCACGAAGCCGATCGGATGCGGTAAGCCAGTGCTTCCCGACGGTCTCCCAAGCCATCAATTGCCTAGGCCACTGCCTAGAACTGATTGAGGTCAATCCCCATTTCCTTGGCGAACTGACCCAGCCCTTTCTTTTGCAGGGTCTTAATCGCTTTGGTCGAAATGCGCAGCTTAACCCAGCGGTTCCCTTCAGGCCACCAAATCCGCTTGCTTTGGAGGTTGGCCTGTTGGAGGCGCTTGGTGCGGCGGTGGGAGTGGGAGACGGCATAGGCATTGTTGGCCTGCTTGCCGGTGAGTTGACAGCGACGGGACATAGACTTTCTCCGGTATAGATTCAGGTGGGAGGCGGCTTGGGGAACCGTCCGCCCTGGGACAGTAGGTCAGCCCTCAACTAGCCCCAAACCAACCCTCAAATTTTAATAGGCAGAACTTCTATAGTAGCGAATCACGGTCCCCTTGGGGAATCCCCACCCCAGGAAATCGCAACTTTAGCAAAGTTTTGGCAGCGGCTTGGAAAAAAAGTTGTGCTTTTCGATCGGGTTCTGTTATCATAGATAACGCGGTTAACGCTCATGGCGGGTGTAGCCAAGTGGTTAAGGCAGTGGATTGTGGTTCCACCATTCGTGGGTTCAAGTCCCATCATCCGCCCTCTCAATTGATTTCAGCCCAGGGGCACTGGGCAAAAGTTACCCCTACTGTTGTGTAGATCTCCAGCCTGTGAGGCAAGTGAGACGTTCACAGGAGTGGGGGTAAAACTTTTTTATGTCTGGAGATCATCTCAATTGTGGCGGGTTAACCGCTGCGTTGTTCTGCTAAGAGGGTCGGCACGGGGGCACGACCCCTACCAAGATATCTTCTCAAGTGGGATGGACCCGGCGCAACCCCTATCCAGGTTGTTCCATTTCTCTATGCTCAAACTCAAAACATTAGACTGTGATCCAAAGCCAAACGGCTAGCGAGAAGTTATTCTAGAAGACCGACAACCTTGACGGTTGTTGTCCAAGGCTAACTGCTTACAACCCCGATACTTCTGTTTCATGGTTCAAGAACTAACTCGACGATCGCAAGCCTCAAACCCAGACCGCGCAATCTTTCCAGCCACAGCCCCAGCCGCCCATCCCGTCTTCTACCGCACCTACAGCCGCAAACAGAACGGCGTGCGGGAAAGCTGGCCCGAAGTGGTCGATCGCACGGTTCAGGGACTGGTCAAACTGGGCAACCTGACCCCCGAAGAGGCTGACCTGATCCACCGCAATCAACTCCAACTCCACGCCCTGACCTCAGGCCGCTGGCTGTGGATTGGCGGCACTGAATGGGCTGAGAATCCCCAAAACTTTTCCGGAGCCTACAACTGCACCAGCACCAACGCCGATGACTGGCGGGCCTTTGGTCTGATGATGGACTTGGCCATGATGGGCTGCGGCACTGGGGCTGTTTTGGAACCCCGCTACATTGAACAGTTGCCCCCTATCCGCAACCCGATCGAACTCACCGTCGAGCCAGATCTGGGCGTAACCCCATCGGACCAGCGCCAGGAAGAAACCACGGTTACCATCAACGGCCACCACGTGACCCTCAAGGTGGGCGACAGTCGCCAGGGTTGGGTTGCGTCCTATCAAACCCTGCTGGAACTGTCCACCGACGATCGTTTTACCGGCCCCCTTCAAGTCACCGTTAACCTCCACGATGTCCGCCCCGCTGGGGAAGCCCTCAAGGGCTTTGGGGGAGTGGCCAACCCGGTGAAGTTGCCGGAGATGTATGCCAAATGTGTGGGCTTGCTCAACAAGGCTGTCGGTCGTCAACTCAATTCCGTAGAGTGCTGTCTGCTGATTGATGAGGCAGCAGTGACGATCGTGGCTGGTAACATCCGAAGATCTGCGGGGATTCGTCAGTTTTCTGACTCTGATGCGCTGGGAAGCAATGCCAAGGATAATCTGTGGCAACAGGACGACAACGGCAATTGGCGCATTGACCCAGAGCGGGATGCGTTGCGCATGGCCAACCACACGCGGGTTTATCACCACAAACCCAGTCTGGAGGAGATGACCGCTGCGGTCCGTAAGCAGTTCTATTCCGGGGAAGGGGCGATTCAGTATGCTCCGGAGGCGATCGCCCGCGCCAACGCAGATTTACTCAGTGAACCCCTGCTCAAGCAGGAGTTTCTGGAGATCTACACCAGCCTAGGCCGGGAAGAAGCCAAGGGCTGGCTGCGCCAGCGTTGCCCCGACATGCCCGAAGACGAGCTAGAACACCGTTTTCAACGCTATGGCCTGAACCCGTGTGGTAAGTGATTTTGCCTCACGTTAAAAACCCCGCAAAATCGGTGAATGCTGCGATGCAAATACCGAGGTAACCTGAAATCTAAAGAATTACAGGCACCGTAGAGCGTAGAGGGTGATCCTGGCGGTTGGAGCCGATCGGCACAAGCCACCAGACTATAATCCCTCCAAGAGTGTGGGGCAGTTCCCAAGACCCTTACCCCCAGACCCTCTCCCAGGCGGGCGAGGGGAGTTAGAGGCTAGGTCTTGGAACTGAAAATGTACGCCGAACTTCTACGAACCTTGAAGTAGGAGAACTAGGGGATAAAAAGCCCTTAGGATAACACTTTGGAGATCATTGGATCGCTGTTTCACTGCAATTTGGGGGAGGTTCACCTAAATCAGCTTGATCCGTTTGACTTTGGTGCCCAAGACGAAGCTTTTCGCTCAGGGGCGCTGTCGGTCGCTGTTTTGCTCAACC
>JBMTWK010000577.1:0-2823 GCA_049452395.1 Prochlorothrix sp.
CCCGGCGAGAAGGGGGAAATTGAAGAGCCGATTGCAAATCGGCCATCCCAGGGGGACTTCTTAGGGGTCTGATTATTCCCGGCGAGAAGGGGGAAATTGAAGAGCCGATTGCAAATCGGCCATCCCAGGGGGGCTTTCAGGGGGACTTCTTAGGGGTCTGACTCAGCGTGAGTTTCTCAATCTCCTTGTGAGGGTGTTCGGGGTGAAGCTGTTAAGGCTAGTGTAGCCGATCGGGAGAGGCGACAGGGTGGCACGATCGCGGCAGGGCGAGCATTCCCATGCGGTCCCAGGGGTAGGAGGAGCGGCGGTTTTGGGGTCTTGGGCTGCTGGTGGGGGGCCGTCTTGGCGAAAGACTTAGGCTTCTCTTAAGTTGATGCCCTGTAGGGGGATGCTAGGGTAGAGCTATTCTATTCATGACTGCGGTTTGTGCTGCGCTCACTTGGAGATATCCCCTATGGTTGCGACCTTCAAAACTGCCGAGATTTTAACTGCTGAGATTCCCGTCGAGTCTCAAGCGGCTGACCCTGACAATCGTGTTGCGGTCTTGCTGATGGGTTACGGCGAAGTGGAAAAATATGAGGATTTTGCTAACTATAACGAGCAAGCTCTGAATTTATTGACGGCTAAGTTTGCGCCGGTCCCAGCCTGGGTTTATCCGCCGCTGGCGAAGTTGCTGGCGGTGTTTGATCTCCATGAGTGGAGCCACCAACATGGTCAGTTTATCTCGCCCCATAATGCCATTTTTGAACGTCAGCGGGCGGGGATTGAACGCCATCTTCAGGAAACCTGGGGCGATCGGGTTCAGGTGTTCAAAGCCTTTAACTTTTGTCAGCCCTTTTTGCCCCACCAAGTCCTAGACGAAATCCAAGCCTTGGGATTCCGTAAAATCTTGATCTATCCGCTGTTGGTGGTTGATTCCATTTTCACCAGTGGGATTGCCGTAGAGCAGGTCAATAAAGCACTGGCAGAAAATGCCGACCCCAATGCTGACAGCCACTGGGTCCAAGGCATTCGTTATATTCCTTCGTTTTATAATGAATCGGAGTATATTAACCTGCTGGTGAAGCTGGTGGAGCGCAAGATTGAAGAGGATTTGAGCCAAGCGTATTTGCCATCCCAGATTGGCATTGTTTTAATGAACCATGGCTGTCCCTTTGAAGCGAAGGGATTTACATCGGGTATTGATGAAAGCCAAGCCCTCTATGAACTGGTGCGGGCACGGTTAATCCATCGTTTTCCCTTAATTTCGGTGGGTTGGCTCAATCACCAAACACCTTTAATTAAGTGGACTCAACCCAATGCTAAATTGGCGGTTCAGAACCTGGTGGAGTTGGGGGCTAAGGCGATCGTGATGATGCCGATCGGCTTTGCGACGGAAAACCATGAAACGCTGTTGGATGTGGAGCATATTATTGAGGAAGTCCAACAGAAGCATCCCCATGTGACCTATGTGCAAATGCCCTGTGTGAATGATCACCCGGCTTTCTTGGAGATGGCAGCGCACTGGGCACAGATGCAGATTGCCGATCTGATTGAGGCGGAGGCCCAAGCGGTGCAACCGTTGCTGGCGGAGCAGGTGCGATCGGCCCATGGTCATAGTCACGGACACGGCCATGATCACGGCCATGATCACAGCCATGGTCATAGTCACGATCACGGGCATGGGCATAGCCATCCTGCTGAGACCCATCAGGGTCATGGCTTGAACCTCCCAAAGCCGGAGCCGGATCACGACCTGCATCATTCTGATCAGGGTTCTCATCCCCATCCCCACCCCCACCCCAGCGCACACCATCACGACCACGGGTCGGCCCATAGTCATGATCACGGGCATGATCACGGGCACGATCACGGCCATGGCCATAGCCACGGTAGCTAGTCCCCGGTGGCATCAGTTTTCTCGTGCGGGCAATCTTGCCCGCGTGGGCTTCTTGCGCACCACGATCGAGTGTAAAACGGCCTAGGTTGACTGGGGCAATGAGGAGGGCGATCGGGGGCATCGTTCTAGCCTGCAGGCGTTAGGATAAGGGAGTGCTCGCTGCGCTGCGGGCTGCCCTGGCTCTCGTTCAGATTTGTTAAGTGACCTATGCGTTTTCTCGATCCAAAAACTGACTTTGCCTTTAAGAAAATCTTTGGCTCTGACCAAAGTAAATCGATTTTGATTGATTTTCTCAATGCCTTGGTCTACGACGGCAATCCCACGATTCAGGATTTGGAAATTCTGGATCCCTACCAAGCGCCCCAACTGGAGGGTATTAAGGATACGTTTTTGGATGTGAAGGCCAAGCTGGACAATGACACGACGGTGCTGATTGAAATGCAGGTGCTCAATCCCCTGGATTTCAGCAAGCGGGTGCTGTACAACGCAGCCAAAGCCTACTCGCTCCAACTTCAGCGGGGCTATGGTTACAGCCGCCTGCGTCCGGTGATCGCTTTGACGATTACGGATTTTATTCTGTTTCCGGAGCGAGATCGGGTGATCTCCCGATACCAATTTCGGGAGCAGGAGGATTGTTTGCCCTATGGGGATGATATCGAGCTAATCTTTGTGGAACTGCCTAAATTTGCCAAATCTGTGGATGACTTGGAGACCTTGGCTGATTGTTGGCTGTTTTTCCTCCAGAAAACGGGGGAACTAGAGGCTGTTCCTCCGAGTTTCCAGGACAATCCCAACTTCGATCGGGCCTTCCACATTGCCGAAACCGCCAGCCTCAGCCCTCGCGAACTGGACATCCTTGAACGCCAAGCTTTTTTCATTGAGGATAGCCGCAACATCGTTCTCAAGGCGGCTCAAGAGAGCTTGCAGGAGGGATTACAGCAGGG
>JBMTWK010000578.1:0-2807 GCA_049452395.1 Prochlorothrix sp.
CATCACCAAAGTGATAGTCCGTTGTCGTTCCGCCCCGGGCGGCATACTCCCACTCTGCCTCAGTGGGTAAATCAAAGGTTTCTCCGCTGTATTGGGATAAGCGACGACAAAATTCCTCTGCTTCGTACCAAGAAACCATCTCTACAGGGTGATGCTCTCCCTTGAATGCGGATGGGTCAGGATCTAACTCCTGCTCAACTTGAGGTAATTCTGCAACGGCTTGCCATTGAGCTTGGGTGATCGGATATTTCCCCATCCAGAAGCTGTGGGGGATTTGAACCCTGTGCCGAGGGGATGCACTTGAATCATTATCATCCCCCATCAAGAATTCCCCGGCAGGTATCTCCACCAATTCCAGGGGCACATTATTGGGCAGCGTGACTATGCGCTGGGGAGGATGCTCTAGGAGATGGAGTTGTTCTTGCCCGTCTTGAAACTCCACCACCATCAGGGGAATGGCTTCCCCCACTTGCAGCAAGGCTTTCCCTGCTTCCCGTCGTACTTTTGCAACTTCACTGGTATTGTTCAAAACCTTTCTTAAACGGGCGGTGGCTTTGCGGGCAACGGCTCCCAGTTTGCCCAGTTCCTGGGCGGCCCGTGCCCGATCTTCTGGCTCCGGTACGGAGAGATCCCCCATCAAACGCTTGAGGCGATAGCGTTGCTGCTCTGCCAGGAGTGTGGCTTCATCCAATCCTGCCCGTTCACCCAGGGCCTTCACTAGCCAGTCTGGAACGGGGTGCTGTCGTTCTTTATCTTGGCAACAGTCCCGCAGGGCAAGTAAAAAGCCCCGCACAGCTTGGAACAGGTTACTTCGATTCTCCGCTGTAGCTGCGCCCGGATCTTCACTATTCTCCACCGTCGCATCCAGTCGTTGCAGTAGTTCCCTCCACCGCTGCTCATCTGCCGCCAAGTCAGCGATCAGGTGTAAGGCAGCCAGATACTCCGCTAACGGATCCAAGCTAACCCGGAAGGACCCATCTTCATATACCCGCACCAGGTTCAACCTTTGCACCAGGTAGGTCAGTCGTGCGGGGGCAGTATCGGCTTCGATCTGTTCCAATTGATCTAAAACCTTCTGCCGGGGGGCATTGGCGGGGTAAAAGGCGTTCTGAACACAGCACCAAGCAACAGCCTGCAGATCCCGTTGAACTGCCCAGTTTGCTTTCCAGGGTTCTGTCCGATCGGCAATGGCTCTGTTGAGTTTGTTCACATAGGTCAACATCAAGATCGGCGTACTTTCGGGCAAGTCCCCCTCTTCTCCGTTTTCCCACCCCAACAACTGATCTATATAGAGGGTGGCCAGTAGTGCGGTAATGTTCCGATTTGCCGCCATGCGGGTTAACCCGGAGCACACTTCAAAGTCTTCTCCTTTGCCCAGTAAATTTTGGGCTCCCCGCTTGCCCAGGTAATCCTGCACAAAGCGATACAGTCCCTCACCTCCCTCACCTCCCTCACCTCCCTCACCTCCCTCACCCCCCAACAGCATGGGGTTGAGCTTTAGCCCGCAGGACGTCCAGAGATCGTTTAAGGTGTAGGGAACGTAGCGAGCCGTCACCAGCAAGGCATTGATTTGCACATCCTGGTTCCGGGGTTTGATTTTCTTCTGGGTGCCTTCACTCATTTCGGAGATATGATCCACAATCACCAGAATCCGTTTTTCCCGCAGCAAATTCCGGAGCAAGGTTTCATCTAGGGATGCTTTTTCTCCGACCAGGGCTTCCAAACGCAGGCGGATCACCGTCAGTAACTCCTCATCGTCCCGAGGTTCATCCTCAATCAGCACCGGCAAGATTCGATAGGGGGTTAAGTTCCCCGCCAAGGCCCAGTGGGCAATTTCAAAAGCTAGGCTGGTTTTGCCAGATCCGCCTTCTCCGTCAATCCAAATGCCAACGATCGCTTCTGAAAAAAAGGGCTTGAGGGTCTCTGGGGAAAAATCACGGGGATCGGTTTTGGTGTCGCCATTCACCTTGACAGGTAACCAGACTCGGTTTTGCCGATCTTGAACGGTGGCAATACTCTCAAAACGGCGTTTGACCGCAGACTCCTGACCCGCTTCTGCTGCTAACTGGGCCGCTACCCAAGCATCCAAAATTCGCGGCGCGTACTTACCGGGCAAGATGGCTCCCAGCAGTGCGGTAATGCCAGGGCGCAGGAGAGGAATGGACTCTGGAATATTTTCGAGGACTGATTCCTGAAACTCCGCCAGGTTTAGCAGCCACAGGGGTTTAAGCCAAAAAATGAAACCATAACCACCCCCGTAGACCACCACCAGCCAAATCCAAGGGTTTTCGACGATCCAGCGTGATAGTTGATACTCCGGCTGATCCGTCAAGTTCTGGGCCGCGATCGTAATTTGCCGCTGGGCCGCATTTAAGTCTCGGAGTTCTGCTGGAAACGCTTCCCGTTCAGGAATGACAGCCCCATTCAAGATCCCGGCAAGCTGTTCACTCAGGGATACCACCCCGTCCACTGCATCCCTATCCCACGGGTTAAGATCTCCTGCCTGATCTGCCAGATCCTGGGTAATGTCCGCCACCGCAGCGATCGCTTCTCGTCTTACATCTTCTGTTTCGTCTGGGGCTAAAATTACCGCCAGCAAAGGATCCACGGCATCCGCCGCATCTGCCCCTAAACGCCCCAGCACCACAATGGCACTGCGCTGCTCTGGGGCACTGCCCCGATTTAGCACCTTCAGCAAGGGAGCGATCGTAACCTCTCCGCAGATCTGTAGAGCATCTTGGGCTTCAGGGGTTGCAATTTGCTGAATACTTTGGTCTATGGCAGTTTCACTACAATCCTGAGCAAAA
>JBMTWK010000579.1:0-2807 GCA_049452395.1 Prochlorothrix sp.
TTTACTCTTGGCGGACGGCGATCGCGATATTCATCCGGCCCAACCGTAGCGCCGGGTACAGCCCCGCCAATAATGCCGCCACGATCGCCACCAGCAACGCCTGCCAAAAATAGGCCGGTTGCAGCACCATCTTCAGCGTCCAGCCAAAAGACCGTACATTAATCACATAAATCAGAATCCAGGCCAGAACATAGCCCAAAGGCATCGCAAACAGCCCCGCCAGCGCCCCCATCAGCCCCGTTTCCAGCAGTGTCATCTGCCCCAGTTGCCGGGGAGTCATGCCCGTAGCCCGAAGAATGCCCAGTTCGCGGGTGCGCTCCAGTTGCAAACTCATTAAGGTACTGAGCACACCGATAAAGGCAACGACGATCGCCAGCAACCGTAAAGCCTGGGTAATAGCAAAGGTGCGATCGAAAATCTCCAGTGACCCCTGGCGCAGACTGCGGTTAGATTGGGACGAAAGGGACTGAATCGGCTGGAAAGTGCGGCGAATTTCCAGAGCTAGGGCTTCTGGATCGACATTATCAGCAACAAACAGCCCTAAGCTAGCAATACGATCGTCCTGCCACAAATCTTGGTAGCGATCGTCATCCAAAATAATCGTGCCCCGATCGGAGGAGTAATCATAAAACACCGCTAACACCGGAAACGTCCGATCGCCCTGGGGAGTCTCCAAGGTCACCGTCTCTGGAATGCCCTCCACCCCGTTGCGCAGCAGTAACGCCTCGGAAATAATTACCCCCTCGCCCCGATCGAGGGCTGTCCAGGGATTTGGGGCCAAATCTGGGCGAATCCAGGCATAGGGACGGCGACCCTGGGAGACATCGCCCCCCGCAACAATGAGCTTGATTTGCTTGCCATAGTCCCGCACCAGAACTTCCGCATTATTGTAGGTCACCACCTCCGTTAACTGGGGCCAGGTTTTGAGATCCGCCACGATCGCCGGATCCAGCTTGCCAAAGACCTGATTCGCCGTCGTACTGGGGGGAGACACATAAATATCAGCCTGGAGCGTCTGATCCAGCCAACTGACCACCGTACCCCGGAAGGAGCCAATCATCACCGACACCCCCACAATCACTGAAACCGACACCATTAGAGCCGCGATCGCCACGGAAGACCGGCTCAGGGAGCGCAAAATATCACGGGGAGCCATGCGGCCAATGGCCCCGCCAATTTGGGCAAAAGTTGGACTAATCCCCCGCAAAACCAAGGTCGCCAAGGGCGGAATCAGCAGCGCTGCCCCCAGCAACACCGCAAATAGCCCCCCAAAGGCCGCCACCAACCCCCCTTCACTCCAGCGCAACAAACCAATCCCCGCAAGGGATAACCCAGCCCAAGCCGCCACCAACCAGGGCAAAAGCTTTTGCACACGGTTTTCTAGGGTCGATCGCTGCAAGATCAGGCTGGGCGTAGTGTTCATGGCTTCCCAAGCAGGCAGGGCTGAGGCAAAGAGCGCCGCCGTAACCCCGACCAAAAAGCCCCGAATCAGCGTCTCATTGGCTAAGGTGACCTGCTGCACATTGACCACAAAGTAAAAGTCGTTAATGGTCTGGGTAATCAGCCCGACAACGCTGCGGCCCAGAATGACCCCCAAGCCCAGGCCCAAAAGAGACCCGATCGTGCTGAAAATGGCCGCTTCCCCCAAAATTAGGGTAAATAATTGCCCCTGGGTCACCCCCAAGCAGCGCAGAATCCCAAACAGAGGCCGTCGCTGAATCACGCTAAAGGTCACGGTGTTGTAAATCAGGAACATCCCGACCACCAAGGCCAGCAAACTCAAGGCCCGCAAATTCAACTCAAAGGCAGCAGTCATCTGCTGGACAGCATTTTTCTGGGCCGCTGCCGTTTCCAGCTTCAGTCCTTCCGGCAGCCCCGATCGCACCGCTGCTACGGTTTCCGGGCGATCCAAAATTAAGTCAATGGCACTGAGGCGGGGTTGCCCCAGTAGCTCCTGGGCCGTCGCCAGGTCCGCAAACATCAAGGTACTGAGGGAGCGGCGGTTGAGGGTGCTGTCACTGGCGATCGTGCCGATTAAATGGGCCGTTTTTGTCCGTCCAGCAACCTCGATTGTAAACCGATCGCCCAGATTTAACCCCGCCCGATCGGCAGTATCCTGGGCCAGCACCACACCCTGGGGATCGGTCAGTAACTGCACCCAGCCGGTACTCGCGCCCCTGCTGTTTTGGGCAGTATTAGCAGCAGTATTGGCAGCAGCATTGGCACCAGATCCCAACAAATAGTCGCGAAAGGGCGCTTCCGCAAAGAAATCAACCCCCACCAGCCGCAGAGCTTCTCCCTCTAAGGCTGCCACCGTCGCGTAGCCCTCCACCAAGGGAGCCGCCGGAATATCACCCCACTCCCGCTTAAATTGGCTGTAAACGCGATTCTCTACGCCTGTGGGGCCGATCGCGACGATGCGGTGGGTGGTTTTGCCGGTAATGGCATCGGTGGAGTAGGCAAAGGCCCGTTGGGCGGACCCGTTGGCGAGGTCGATCGAGACCATCATGGCAACGCCAAGGGCAATGCCCACAATGCAGAGCAGGTATTGCAGAGGTCGCTGCCGCAAGCGCCGCCAAGCGAGGTGCCAGAGGGGGGCGTTGGAAACGGAGGGAGTCATGGGGATTCAGCGGATGAGGAATGCAGTTAGCCTAGCATTATGGCAGGGATAGCACTGTGCTAGGGAAACTGTCCAAATTGCTGAGTTTGATGGGGTGCATCCTACTGTAGAAGAATCTTGGTAGGGGTCGTGCCCCCGTGCCGACCCTCTGGGTGCATCCTACTGTAGAAGAATCTCGGTAGGGGTC
>JBMTWK010000580.1:0-2799 GCA_049452395.1 Prochlorothrix sp.
GGGCCGAAGAGGGTCGGCACGGGGGCACGACCCCTACCAAGATTCTTCTAAAGTGAGATGCACCCCTTGATCTGGCCCTGCAAGCATAGCTGGAACCGAGCCGAAAACCGGCCTAGTCTAACCGGATCTTGTACAACTTAGGGCCAAGGCTACCCAGAAAAAGGGGGCAAGGTGAGCTTGGCCCACCTCACCGATCGACTCCGATCGGAGTCCGTAAAGTCTGGCTTTCAATAAAAATCCCCGGAGCTGGAAAAGCCAACCCGGAGGACTTGTTCAGTGTGCATCTACCCCACCTTTCTCTACCAGAATCCTGTTTGGAATCCGGAACTCCCTTGGAAATTTAGCCAGTTAAATTTATTGCCCTAGGGGTGCTGTTTCCGCGCCCCAGAACAGGAGCAAGCCCTAGGCCGCGTCCTGGGTGCTACGGATAGCAGTTTCAATGACCCCGCCGCCAAGGAGCCGATCGCCGTCGTACCAGACTGCGGCTTGACCGGGAGTCACGCTGAACTGGGGTTCATCAAAGGTAATCGAAACCCGATCGCCCCCTAGGGGGGTCAACGTCGCCCAATCTGGGGCCGTGCGATAGCGCACTTGGACCTGGGCGCGGAAGGGCTGGCTCTGCTCCGCCTGGGAAACCCAGTTAACCCGCTGGACCGTACAGCCCCCCCAATGGGCACTACTGCGCGGACCCACCACCACTTGATTGCGGCCTGGATCCAAGCGCAATACATAGAGCGGCTCCGGATAGGCAATGCCCAAACCCTTGCGCTGACCAATGGTATAGCGGTGAACCCCCTGATGTTTCCCCAGCACCGTTCCCTCTTCCGTGACAATATCCCCAGCCTGGGGCGTGAGGTACTGCTCTAAAAAGCCATGCATGGAGCCATAGCTTTCAATCAGGCAAAGATCCTGGCTTTCAGGCTTCTCAGCGGTGCTGAGGCTAAATTGAGCCGCAATTTTGCGCGTTTCGTCCTTGGTGTGCTCCCCCAGGGGAAAGACCACCGAAGCGAGGATGTGCTGATCTAAGTCATAGAGAAAATAGGTTTGGTCTTTGCGCCGATCGACGGCCCGCCACAGTTCATAGCGTCCCGTTTCGGGATTGTGGCGCACCTGGGCATAGTGACCCGTGGCGATGAGATCGATGCCCAAGGTCTCCCGCGCATAGGCAAGCATGGGACCAAACTTCACCGCCTTGTTGCACTGGGAACAGGGCAGCGGGGTCACCCCCTGGCCATAGCCCTGGACCAGGTAGTCAATAATTTCGGTCTGGAACAGCTCCCGGCTGTCTACCACATGGTGGTCAATGCCCAACTGCTCACAAATCGCTGCCGCATCCACCATGCCCTCCGAGCAGCACTGACCCTTACCCTTCATCAGCCACAGGGTTACCCCCGTCACCTCCAGGCCGCGATCGCACAGCATCGCCGCTGCCGTCGAACTATCCACACCACCAGACAAACCAACCGCTACTTTCATGGCCTTACAGTCGCTTCTTTGAGCATTGTGAGATTTTGAGGCTCTTTTGAGCGTCTTAAGTAACTATTCAGGGGTCTACGAAGTTAGTAGGGTTTCAGCCCTCCGATCGGAGTCTGAAGCAGCTCAAACCGTACCAATCCGGGATTTTCAGAGCCTGAAACCCGCATTCCTCCGTGACCCCCTGAATGCTTACCTTTTGAGCGTCTTAATACTATTGTTTTAATCCTATTTTAGAGTCGCACGGCCTTCAGGGGGAACACGATCGGGATTATCGTCTCGGATCTTCCCCCAAAAATCAAGGAGCAGGTGATTGACGCATAGACCAGAAAGCTTCAAGATGGAAGACGGTCTATCCATCAAACCTGGTTCTGAAGCCCTGGGCATACTAAGGGGGGGGGAGAACGGGAGGGTGGACCATCCTTTGGTTCTCGTTTTGGTGTGCAATTTGGATTCTGGGAAAACACGTTGAAGACTGAATCCGCTAACGACCGATCAGATCATCACAACTAGCTCAGGTTGCCATCTGTAAACCAGGGCAGCAGCTAGGGCAAGAATTTTCATCAGCATGAAGTCCAATGCACGAGGTGTCTGGGGATTCCCCAGGGAAACAAGAAAAGAATCAATGGGTGAAAACAGCAACTCCATCCAAACCGTGAGTTTTAACAAACGCTTTGTGAGATCGATATAAAAGCTGGGGTGGGTCGGCACAGTGGTGCTGCTCCACCCTTGTTTCTGTCAACCTTGAGCACCAACATAAACTTGGGAGGTCCTGTGATGCCTATTCGTTTGTACGTGGGCAATTTACCAAAAGAACTGGAGCGCAAAGAGCTGGAGGATGTGTTTGCGGATGCGGGGGATACCCTCTCGACAAAGATTATTACAGATCGCAAAACTGGCAAGTGTCGAGGGTTTGGTTTTGTCACCGTTCAGACAGATGAACAGGCGGATGAAATTATTGAGAAATTCAATGGCTACGTCCTCAAGGAAAGCACAATTAAAATAGAAAAGGCACTGCCGCGAGCCAAGGGTAAGGAAGGGACTGCGGCGGAGAGTAGTGCTCCTACACCGGCTGCGAGCAGTCGCAAGAAGGGCGGCAAGGCAAATGGAAACCGTCGCACAACGACGACCGCCACGACCAGCAGTGAAGGCTTCCAGCCCGATCCCCGCTGGGCAACGGATTTGGAGCGGCTGAAGGAAATGCTGGCTTCGGCCCAGTCTACGAGTTCATAACCCGCTTAGGCCCAATTCTGCAAGGTTAAAAGACTGTAGGGGTCAGGTTTCCTGACCCTGTATTAGTTTTGGCGCTGATTTGCAAGAATCCCC
>JBMTWK010000581.1:0-2782 GCA_049452395.1 Prochlorothrix sp.
AAACCGCACGGGGAAAGCCCAGTCCCGCCGGTAAACCCAGCAACGCCGACCAAGAAATCACATATTGGTAAATGCCAAACTCTACCCCCCCCATCCACTGGGCAAGGGCCACCTGGACCACGTAGAGCAGGGTAATGCCTAAAATTTGAATAATCAGCGCAACCCCGGCCTCTTTAGCCAGGGTGCTGAGTTTAAAGTCGTCGATCGATCGAACCGTCGCAGATGAAGTCACAGGCCCACTGCAATTAAAAATAAGCGTAACAAGGCCAGAACAGTCCAAACAAAAGAAATGGTGGGCAATTGCCCACCCTACAGCTTGAACCATCCCGAATTCGGCAATAAGGGGCGGTTGGTTGAGACGAGGACGGCCCTAGGGCATGGGGAGCAGTTCGTTAACCGCAGGCTCATTGACCCCCTGGAGCAGCGCACAGCGATCGCGGCCCTTAGTGCGGGCCATGGCCTCTAGCTCAACCTTGACTTCCGGCGGAATAATGCGCACCGCCATCGCCACCCGCAGCCAAGGGGGAGGGGTCACCGATCCCGCCGCCACCGACGACAGGAAATGTGCCTGGTTCATCGTGGTCTTGTAGGACTCTGCAAAGGTTTGGCGAGGACGACCCTTTAGCTCAGCCGCCGCAATATTGAGATTCTTGGAGGTATGGACAATATTGGGGTGGAAAATAATGAAATCCCCTGGTTTCAGAATCACCTTATGGATGCCCTGAATGGGGCTGTCGTCCCGTGCCAAGTACATGGGCGCTTTTTCGTGGTTTTCCCGGTCTTTGCGCACATTAAAGGCTTCTTCCACCTCTTCACAGGTCATTTTGTGGCTACCGGGCAGCATACAGAGGCAGTTTTCTTCCGTAGACTCGGTAATCCCAATGTGGACAGTGACCTGCTTGTAGGGATCCGACAGCAACCCCCAATACATATCCCGGTGCCAGTCAATCCCATAGGCCGCAGGACCGAAGAAAACATGGGTGCGCCAAGTGAGGAGGTTGGGGCCGAGGAAGTCTTCTGAGGGTTCTAGGATGGCGGGGTGGCGGGACAGGGCCGCGATCGCCTTTTGGTCAAAGTGGCGGTTCCGGGTGACGTAGAGACGTGCGAGGGAGTTGGGCTTGGCAAAACCAGCCCAGGCTAGCTCTGTAAATAGGGCGCGCCGCACCGTATCCATATCAAAGTCGGCGGGGAGCGATCGATAGATCAGACCATCCCGTTCAAAGGTTGCACGCTCTTCAGGGGTTAAACCGTAAGTAGACATAGGCTTTAGGGAGCTAGAAGATATTGCAGCGATAGAGACGCTAGGAAGGTGATGCCAAGGTGGTAAAGACCCCTTGGTCATGGGGGTGGCTTGGGAGGGTCAACCTGCTCAGTGTCAGATCTATAACTTTGTCAGATCTCAGATCTGCATCAGATCTATGGTCATCATAGACCAGGCCCTAGAAAAAGCTGCCCTCACTGGATCACAATTGACTGCTGAAACCGCTGTGCTGAGAGTAGGGTCTCGCTAGAGTTTACTCTCGGAACTGGGAAGGTCAATCGTGAAATCTCATGTAAGGGCAGAGCTTGGTGTTGCCCCCGATCGCCAGCCTAACCACAGAAGTCGCTCTTCCGCTCGGCTGTCAATCTGGGGCAGTTTATGTCATCTCAGGTGCTCGATCGAGCACCTAAGACTGAGCCAGCAACAGACGCAAGGCGAGGTTACGACGTAGGTTGCATACCGTCAAAGGAGATGCCGGTGGTATCCGAGAACTTGGCCATACCGCCCCAGCTTGCGGTGAAGAGAGCCTCAGCACCGATGGCCAACCGCAGTTCGTTTTTGCCCTTCTTCAGGTGCAGGGGCACATCATCATAGTAGCCAGCGGTTCCCAGGAAGGCACGGTTGCGGGAGCGGTAGGTGTTGTCGCCGCCAAACTGCATTTCGCCGTTGAGGTAGACCTTGACCCGATCGCTGTAGCCCACTTCCAGAACCTTAATTTGGTCGCTGTCGGACATGATTTCCTTCTTCAGGAAGACCGCATTTTTGCCCTTCACCGGGGTAAAGAGCTTGTGGAGTGCAAAGATACCGAGACGATCGGCCTCGAATTCAGTCCAGGTGAACATGGATTCATCACTGGGGTTCAGCATCAGCTTGTCCGCCAGCCATGCCTCATCAAACGGCTCCGTGCGCTCCCAAGTATTAATATTCCCTGCCGGAGCGGTGGGCAACTCAACCCCAGAGTTCTGGAGGGGCGGGTTGTCCATTTTCTTGTACTTGAAGTTGGCGAAGAAACCGCCCATACGATCGGGGTTGAGGGCATAGAGGCCCACTTTGCCCGCTGGGGTTTCCCGCTTCATATCCGGCACATACTGGGCAGGCTTGGTCATATCCCGGATGTACCATTCGGCACTGTTGTTGGAGATGACGAGCTTGCAGTGAATCCAGTCTTCGTAGCTGTACTCAAAGAAGCTGTTGTAGATTTCACCGGTGTAGAGCTGCCAGCTCTGGAGCTGGTTATACACGGGGGTGTACTGAATCGAGTCATCCCAGCTATCGGTGTTGTGGTGGGGGCGCATAAAGAAGCGCTCGTGGTTGGCATCATCGATCGCCCGCACTAGGATCCCGATAAAGCCTGCCTCAGGCCGCTGAAGCAAGATATCGTACTCAATAATCCCATCGGAGAAATCATCCAGATCCTTCACAAAGGCCGTTGCCCCGCGCACCCAGGCCGCATCCTTTTGGCCGTAGTAGGTGCCCGCCGGACTGCTGTCTTTAGGGAGGGCTTCATTTTTGTTGTAGTCC
>JBMTWK010000582.1:0-2774 GCA_049452395.1 Prochlorothrix sp.
CTACCCGATGTTAAAGAACGGGTCGATTTATATTGGGAGCAGGAACCCCTCTTTAAGGAGCAAATCAAAAAGTGCGCCAAGGTCCATAGCAATCTGGTTGTTCTAGATTTGCGGGGAGAGGAAACAATTTACGCAGGCAACCGGTTTATGATCTATGCGCTGTTTCCGGCCTGTAATATTTCCATCCATGAAATGTGGGGACTGAAGCAGCAAAATACTGTGTTTGCGGTGGGTAAGTCGATTCTGAACCGCAGTTCCCAGACCAATATTGGCGAGCTAATGCTGAAGTATGGCGGGGGGGGCCATGGCAATGCGGGAACGTGCCAGGTAGATAACGAGCAAGCCGATGCCGTGCTACAGGAGCTGATCGCGCAGATTAGCCAAGATGGCTAAACAAATCTTGGGATCCTCGCGCTGAGGCACGGAGACCCCTGCCAAAGCACCCTGGGAGGGCCGGTTTGCCATCGGCCTTCCGATTTTCCCCCAGTCCGCAAGGGGGGCTAGGGCTGTTCTGAACATGTGAGGTGTCCTTAACAGAATCAGAACTCCCTGAATTGACCCTGAACTGGGCTGGTATAGTGAGATTTGTTCAAAACCCTGTACCGCATAGCCCTACCGCCTTGACTACCCCAAACGCCCCCCAAACCTGGAGCCAGCGCTTTGAATCTGCCCTCCACCCCACGATTGCCGAATTTAACGCCAGCATTGGCTTTGATATTCAGCTCATTGAATTTGACCTGACCGGCTCCCAAGCCCATGCCAAAATGCTGGCCAAGACCGGCATTATCTCCGCTGAAGAAGGAGAAACCCTGGTGCAAGGGCTGGAGCAAATTCGCCAAGAGTACCGCCAGGGCCAGTTTACCCCCGGAATTGACTTTGAAGATGTTCATTTCGCTGTAGAACGGCGACTAACAGACTTGGTGGGCGATGTGGGCAAGAAACTGCACACAGCCCGATCGCGCAATGACCAAGTGGGCACCGACACTCGCCTATACCTGCGCTATCATCTGGATGAAATTCGCACCCTGTTGCGGCAATTCCAACAAACACTGCTGAGTTTGGCCGAAAACCATGTGGAAACCCTGATTCCGGGCTATACCCACCTCCAGCGTGCCCAGCCCCTGAGTTTGGCCCACCACCTCCTGGCTTACTTTGCCATGGCCCAGCGCGACTGGGAGCGGTTGGGGGATGTGCGTAAACGGGTGAATCAGTGTCCTTTGGGGTCCGGTGCGTTGGCGGGGACCACGTTCCCGATCGATCGCCACTACACCGCTGAACTGCTGGAGTTTGAGGGGGTCTATGGCAATAGCTTGGATGGGGTTAGCGATCGGGATTTTGCGATCGAATTCCTAGGGGCCACTAGCCTGATTATGGTCCACCTCAGCCGCCTTTCCGAGGAAATTATCCTTTGGGCTTCGGAGGAGTTCCGCTTTGTCCGGCTGAAGGACAATTGCGCCACGGGATCGAGCATTATGCCCCAAAAGAAAAACCCCGATGTGCCGGAACTGGTGCGGGGCAAGACAGGGCGGGTTTTCGGCCATTTACAGGCGCTCTTGGTCTTAATGAAGGGCTTACCCCTGGCCTACAATAAGGATTTGCAGGATGATAAGGAAGCGCTCTTTGATACGGTCAAAACCGTCAAGGGTTGTCTGGAGTGTATGACAATTTTGATGGCGGAGGGGCTGGAGTTCCAAACCGATCGTCTCAACCAAGCTGTCACTGAAGACTTTTCCAATGCCACCGATGTGGCGGACTACTTGGCAGCTAAGGGAGTGCCCTTCCGGGAAGCTTATAATTTGGTGGGTAAGGTCGTGCGCACCTGTCTGGCCCAGAATAAGCTGCTGAAGGACTTAACTTTGGCGGAATGGCAGGAGCTACATCCTCAATTTGAGGAAGATATCTATGCCGCGATCGCGCCGCAACAGGTGGTCTCAGCCCGCAATAGCTACGGCGGTACGGGCTTTGAGCAGGTCAAGGCAGCGATCGATCGGGCCAAGCAAGCCCTCGCGGTTTAAAGGGACACATTCTGTGATGCGGGGGACAGTTGACGGGCGTAGCCAGTAAGTGGGGGAGGGGTGTATCCCACTTTAGAAGATATCTGGGTAGGGGTCGTGCCCCCGTGCCGACCCTCTTCGGCCCAAAACCAGGGCAACCACGGGGGGATTGCCCCGACCCGGTCGGTTAATCGCTAAGGTGGGATGCTCCCGTAGGGGAGCCATTGAACTGTAGCGGCTTGGGTAGGGGTTCTCCGTGTCAACCCCTACCTGACAATGCTCCCCGTTTTTCACTCACGTTGATAGCTGGCATCGCCCCGCTCAAAGTATCGTATGACCTCATACAGGTCGATCACCATGCTGATGCTGGAAAGGGTAACAACATAGGCTATAAACCAATAGAAAGGCTCACGAACTGGGTCTAGGATGAGGATATAGATAAGATAGGGAAGAATAAGGAGCCAATGTGCATGGCCGATCGGTCCAATTAATTTTGAGAAGGGCTTAACCCGGTGGACTTGGCTATGGATGATGAACGATAAAATACGGCCCATCAAAATGACGAAACCAGGTATTTCACGAGCAAAGTAAATGCCCCCCAGTAATTGGGGCAGGGGATATAGAGCGGCCCAGATTTGGATTTTCCAGTTGAGGGAAGCCATATCCCTGCTAAATTGTATGCTGTCTTTGAGGAGATTCATGGTTTGCTTAAAGGTCCAGAGTTCGTAACCATTCAGGGGGTCACGGAGGAATGCGGGTTTCAGGCTCTGAAAATCCCGG
>JBMTWK010000583.1:0-2773 GCA_049452395.1 Prochlorothrix sp.
CCAGAGGCCGGAGCGGCGGCGGGGGGATCGAGGACCAGGGGGCTGGCAGTGAGGGGAATGGGGGTATTGGCGGGGGAGGCTGCGGTTTGGGGGTCGGCGGTGTCTTCGCTGGGGTACAGCTTCAGGGTGCGGGGGCCGACAAACTGGGCCGTCTGGAGGGGCTTCCAGTGGTGATCGCACAGTTCAGGCAGACGATCCTGAAGGTAATCTTCTAGGTCACCGAGGGTTTGGAAGCCATGGAGGCGGAACCCTTCTAAAAGGGCCGTGGTAAAGAGTCCTTGGCGTAAATCGGCGGTTTCGTAGGAAAATTGGTCAGATTGGGCCGAAAGTAGAGTGGCAATGCCGAACTGGTGGGCAAGATCGAGGGTTTGCTGCCCCGGTAGGGTGGAGGACTGGACCCCTCGGCTGCGGTTGATATCCAGCATTAAGAGGATCGAGGAGGTGGCGGCTCCGTGGAGGAGATGGAGCAGCGATCGCACGGCGATGCCTGTTTCAGCAATGCGATCGGGGTTGCCTTCCCAGGGCATTAAGTAATCTTCGTTTTCAAAGCAAATGCCATGGCCGCTAAAAAAGACCCACAGCGTATCCTGGGGCTGGAGTTGCTCATTGCAGATCCACTGCACCCAACTGAGGAGGGTTTCCCGCTGGGGAAAGGTGCTTTTGTCTTGGATCCGGGGGGCGGTTGCGGCCAAGAGCAGGGCTTGGTCCGGGGGGAGCGATCGTGTGGTGGTTAAAAAGCGGTGGAGGGCTTCTGCGTCCTGCTGTGCATATTGCAGGGGTTGAAAAAACTGATATTGGTTAATCCCGATCGTAATGGCCCAGTGCTTACCCATAACAGTGCCCCTTCGTTAGCTTTGAGTCTAGGTTGTGTTGCGTCCAGGAGTTTGCTCTGGTTTGGGTCTTTGCCCCTGGGGGCTAGAGTCCACGAACCAAGAGAAAATCGTAGCGCCATAATAGCCGCTTCCTGTGCTTTGACAACCCCCATCTCGCAATGTCGGTTTTTTCTGGATCGGGGTCTGGATCCGCTTACTGGGTAAATTTTCTAGGCTAGGGGCAAACTCTTCGGGGTTGCTCTGTGATTGCCCAGGTTTTGGGCCGGTAGGGGCAAACCCCCCGTGGTTGCCCTGGTTGTGCTTGAAGAGGGTCGGCACGGGGGCACGACCCCTACCAGAATTTTGGGTTGCAGATTGGATCGGGGGTTTGCCCTGGTTGTGCTTGAAGAGGGTCGGCACGGGGGCACGACCCCTATGGAGATTCTGCCAACGTTGAGAGGCAGCCGATGGTTTAGATCAGTTGCATGAGGACTTTCTCGGTGAGATCGATCGCCTCTTGAATTTCCGCAGCCGAGACAATCAGGGGCGGCACATAGCGGACCACTTGGGGACCCGCAGGCACCAACAGCAGACCGGCCTCAATGCCCGCCTTGACGATCGCCACGGCATCCAGCCCACAATCCGCCTTCAGCACCAGGCCATTAATCAAGCCCCAGCCCCGCACCATGTCTAGGTGGTTGGGATAGCGTTGCACCAGTTCGCTCAGTCCGGCCCGCAGTTGTTCGCCCCGCGCCTGAACATTGTCCAGAATGCCCTCATTGACCAGGGTTTCGCAAACGGTCAAGCCCACCCGGCAGACAAAGGGGTTGCCGCCAAAGGTGCTGGCGTGTTCTCCGGGCTGGAAGATGTCACAGGAGGCTTTGGCCAGGAGGGCACCGATCGGGATGCCACCGCCCAAGCCCTTAGCTACGGTAAAGGCATCGGGTTCAATGCCCAGGTTTTCATGGCCCCAGAGCTTGCCAGAGCGGCCCATGCCCACCTGTACTTCGTCTAGGATCAGCAGAATCTGCTTTTCGTCACAAAGCTCCCGAATGCGCTTGAAGTAGGCGAGATCCCCAGGGTTAACTCCCCCTTCGCCTTGGAGGGGTTCAATTAAGATGGCGGCAACGCGGCGCTCCGTTGCGTCTAGTTCGGCGATCGCCGCTTCGATCGCCCCAAGGTCGTTATAGGGCACATAGTAGAAGCCCTGGACGAGGGGGCTGAAGCCTTTGTGGTATTTGGGTTGGCCGGTGGCGGTGACGGTGGCGAGGGTGCGGCCATGGAAGCTGGACTGGGCCGTAATGATGATGGGATCGCCGATGTTGTGGATGCTGGCGTACTTACGGGCGAGTTTAATGGCTCCTTCGTTGGCTTCTGCGCCGGAGTTGCAGAAAAAGACCCGATCGGCGCAGGAATGCTCCACCAACCACTGGGCCAAGGCTCCTTGCTCAGGAATGTAGTAGAGGTTGGAAACGTGTTGCAGTTTTTGGATTTGGTCGGTGACGGCGGCGACGATCGCGGGGTGGGCATGGCCTAGGGTACAGGTGGCAATCCCCGCCACAAAGTCCAGGTAGCTTTTGCCGTCAGTGTCCCAAACGCGGCACCCTTGCCCCCGCTCTAGGGCGATGGGGAAACGCCCGTAGGTGGTCATGACGTGGCGATCGAAGGTTTCGGTATTGTAGGCGGGAGGGGTTAGGGTGGTTGGACTCACGGGGGTTCTCCGAGGGTATGCAATCAGGGGTGTAGGCCGGAAAGTTGGTAGCCTAAATTACGAAATTATATCGGGTTTCTTTAGGGCTGGGGTTCGATCGGGCTGCTTCTGTCAGGATTTTCTTACAGCACAGCTTTATTTGCGGGTCCATTCCACGTTAGCGATTAAACTTTAGCGATTGAACCAAGCTGGGTCGGGGCAAACCCCCCGTGGTTGCCCTGGTTTTGGACCGAAGAGGGTCGGCACAGGG
>JBMTWK010000584.1:0-2770 GCA_049452395.1 Prochlorothrix sp.
GTAGTCTATGGTAGGTAGACTAGCCCATTGCCACCCCACCCCCCATCTCTCCACACCACAGTTTCAGACTTGCAACACTTGGACAGGCTAGGGGTCATCAACGCCAGATTGTGGCCCATACTCTGTTCAAACTCGCGATCAACTCGTCCTCTGCCCCCTACGGGTTCCCCCTGACTGGTTCTCCCTCCCTCCTTCGACGCTGCCCGGTATCACTCACCTTGAGCAGGGCAACTTGATACTGGCACTTTGATGATGGCACTTGATCAGGGCACCTTTTGATGATGGCACAACACCCCGGTGTTGCTCCTCAGCCAACTCTAGCCGACTCCCCTCGCCAGACCGATCTTAAGGACCGTTTCATGAAATTTTCAGTTGCAGCATTATTGGCCAACTTTACCGACGGAAAACTGGTCGCGCCGAAAGCCCTAGAAAAAAAGTTGGACTGCGAAGATCAAGACAGCGCGATGCAATTACAAATTGCTCTGGATGCCATGGAGCGTCTGGGGGTGTTGAGTAAAGAACGGGGCAGATATCGGCGGGTCACCCTGGAAGATCAGGTGGAAGGCCGGTTGCGGTGCTCTAGCAAGGGCTTTTGCTTTGCGATTCAAGATGATGAAGAAGCCGAGGATGTCTACATTCGCGAGTGCCATTTGCACAATGCTTGGAATGGCGATCGGGTGCTGGTTCGGGTTACCAAGGAAGGAAGCCGCCGCCGCAGTCCCGAAGGGGAAGTGATGATGATTCTGGAGCGGGCCAATACCTCGGTGCTAGCGCGGGTCAAGCAAGTGGAGGAAAACGAGTATCGGGCCGTGCCCCTTGATGATCGGCTGCTCTTTGAACTCAGTCTGCAAAACCAGAGCACAGAACTCGCCGAAGCCGTCGAGCATTTGGTCAATGTGGAGGTGATGCGCTACCCGATCGCCCAATATCCCCCCCTCGGTCAGGTAACCCAAGTCCTGGGCAGTACCGCTGAAGCAGCCTCGGATATTGATATCGTCTGCTGCAAACACAGCCTACCCACGCAATTTCCCCAAGCGGCCCTCGACATGGCCCAAAGCTTGCCCACCAAGGTCCGCAAAACCGACTTCCGCAAGCGCCAAGACCTCCGCAAACAAACCGCCATTACCATCCATGTCGCCGACCCCACCGCCAGAGACGGGGACGACCCCCCCGTTGCCGCCATTATTGACAGTGCCCTGACCGTAACCCCCCTCAAAGGGGGTGGCTGGAAACTGGGCATTCATACAGCCGATGTCGCCAACTACGTCCCCCTCGGCAGTCCCTTGGATCAAGAAGCCCAGCGGCGCGGCACCACGGTTTACCTCGGCGAAACCATCATTCCCCTCTTTCCCCCGGAAATTTCCCATAATTTGGGCTGTCTCCACGCCGGACAGGATCGCCTTGCCATTTCCCTAGAAGTCACCTTGGACGCAGAGGGCAATGTCCAAGCCTTTGAGCTACTGCCCTCGGTCATTCAGGTGGATCATCAGTTGGACTATGCCCAGGCCCAGGACATTTTGAGCCGCGATCCCCAGGCCGCCGTCCAGGATTTGCCCCCCGACCTTCAGCCCTTGCAGGCCATCTTCCAACTGGTGGATGATTTGGCCGCAGCGGGGCAGCAACTGCGCCTTCAGCGCCAAAAACGCGGGGCATTTGAGTTTAATTTGCCGGAACACCTCTCCAGCGACAGCAATCCGGCGGTGAATCGCCTGGGAAGTGATTGGTTTAGCCGCTTTGCCTACAATGACGAGGGCAGTTTAGGGGCGATGTTGGTGGCGGAGGAGTTGCCCATTCGGGCGGTGTTGGCGGAGGTCATGATCTTGGCGAACCAACTGGTGGCCAGTCATCTCCAAGCGTTGGATGTCCCGGCCCTCTACCGGGTCCACCGGCCCCCAGAGCCGATCCAGGTCCAGGATGTGATTAAGCTCGTGGAAAATATGGGCTTGAATCTGGAGATTCAGGGGGAAGAAGGGGTCACACCCCAGGATTATCAGCGCTTTTTGCAGCAATTTGCCGCTTCTCAGGCGGAGCGGGTGCTCACCTATCTGCTCCAGGAAACCCTGCGACCGGCCACCTATAGCATGACTCCGGGCAAGCACTTCGGGCTGTCTTTGGAGGGGGGCTATACCCATTTCACCTGTCCGACGCGCCGCTATGCGGATTTGATGGTGCAGCGGGTGTTGCATTTGGTCTTTAAGGAAGGGCGCGATCGCCGATCGGTGCGGGCCAAGGATATTGTCAACCTGTGCCATAGTTCTTGCCATGGCCAGATCAATTGGAATGTACTGCCGCCGGAAACCCAAAGCGAGGTCGAGACCCACATTCAGCAAATTGTGGTCCACCTCAGTGAGCGGGAGAAATTGGCCCTAGAAGCCGAGGAAGACTTGATTGGCCTCAAAAAAGCCGAATTTATGAAGGCTCACACCGGGGAGGTCTTCCAGGGGCTAATTACGGGGGTGCAGTCCTACGGCTTTTTTGTGGAGATCGAGGATTTGCTGGTGGAAGGGCTAGTCCATGTCAGTTCCCTCAAGGATGACTGGTATGAGTATCGCTCCCGGCAGCAGCGCTTGGTGGGCCGCAAGAACCGCCAGCAATATCGGCTGGGCGATCGGGTTGAGGTCCAAGTCAAAAATGTGGACTATTATCGCCAGCAAATTGATTTAGCCGTGGTCAGTGGTGGCAGCGAACGGGCCGATGATGATGACGACGATGAAGGGGAAACCTACAACTACAGTGAAGAGGGGGACTAAAGGGGAGCCTCCCACTTTAG
>JBMTWK010000585.1:0-2770 GCA_049452395.1 Prochlorothrix sp.
ACCCATGAACCGACAGCATATTTATCCCCTGGTTTGGCATCAGGACCATCTTTTAGTGATCGATCAGACCCGCTTACCTCGGGAGTTATCCATTATTGAGGTGCGGCGCTTTGGCGATTTAATTGAAGCGATCGAGCGCCAAATTATCCAGGGGGCAGAATTACTCCGGCTAGCGGCGGCCTACGGCCTTTGTTTACAGGCAGAGGCGCTAGTGGAGAGCGATCGATCGGCCTTTTTGGAGCAATTAAGGCACAGCAGCCAAAACCTTGTAGCCAGGGCTGAAGTTGGAGCAGCCTTGCAAATTTTTCGCCAAGAAGTGGAGCGGCTCACCCAGGGTTTGACCAAACAGGCGGGAACCGTAGCGGATTTAAAGGCAATTTTGCTCCAACAGGTGCAGGACAGCCATCGATCGCAGCTCCAGCGCTGTTATGACCTCGCCGAAGCGGGAACCAAGGTCTTACCCAGCCAGCCCCAAGCGTTGCGGTTACTGACCTATGGCAATGGCGGATCCCTAGCAACGGTGGGCTATGGCACCAGTTTAGGCGTAGTTCGGCGCTTATGGAACCAAAATCGCCTAGAACGGGTCTATATCGCGGAAACCCGTCCGCTCTTGCAGGGGGCTAAACTGGCAGCTTGGGAATGTGCCCAGGAGGGAATCCCGGTTACGGTGGTCGCTGACAATGCGGCGGCAGTCTTGATGCAACAGGGTTTAGTGGATGCGGTGGTGGTGGGGGCAACGGCGATCGCAGCCAATGGCGATGTGATCCATGATTTAGGCACCTATGGTTTAGCCTTGGTGGCCAAAGCCCACGATCTCCCTTTTGTGGTGGTCGCTCCCCAGGAAAAATTGCGATCGACCTTGGCAACGGGCGCAGACTACTCCCCCGCAACGCTCAGCCTAGAAGCTTGGAGCCAAGTCCATGAAATTCTGCTCTATCCCGGTGAGGTCTCGGTTTATACCCGATCGGAGGATGTGACCCCAGCGGCCTTGATCACGGCGATCGTCACAGAAAACGGGGTCCAAACCTTCCCCTGAACGGCTGACAGATGCCGACGCTTGGAACCCAAACTTCAGGGCAATCACGAGGGGGGTCGTCCCTATGCGGTTTGGACTTGCGGGTTAAGGATTGGGTTGGGATTTAATCCTGGGGAAGGTCAGCGCTCAGGGTTTGCCATTGGGCTTGGGCGACGGCAAGTCCTTGGGTTTGGGCAAGGGACTGGACCGCAGAGAGAACCGCCGCGATCGCCGCTGTCTCCGCCTGGGGAAATTGGAGTTTGAGGGCAACCCCTAGCCCCTGAAGCCAAGACTGGGACTCATCGCACCGCTCCCAATGGCTCAACCACCACTCCCCCAAACTCTCCCAGGTCGTTAGGGGCTTGATCGATCGAGCCAGAGCATACAAATCCGTAAGGGTTTCGATCTCCGCTAAGTAGGGCACCAGTTCCAGCCCCCGATCGCCAAATTTAAACTCCAGTTCCCAGGTCAGCATCTGCAACAACATTTGCCGCTGGCCCTGCTCAATCCCGCGCTGCTCCCCAATCTCAATCCCGCGCTGCTCCCCAATCTCAATCCCGCGCTGCTCCCCAATCTCAATCCCGCGCTGCTCCCCTTGGTGCAGAGTTTTCGCTTCCCATGCTAGATAAGCTTGACTGAGAGCCATAAGCGTTGCCTCCTCTTCAGATTGAACGGGGGGTAGGGTTTCCAGGGCAATTTTCCAGTTTGCTAGTAATTGTAAAGCAAGATCCCGGTAAGACGTGAAGGTAGGCAGGGCCAAGACTTCTTGAATGGCTTCCCGTTGGCAGCGGCCCTTGCCCAGCAGGCGGAGCCAGAGCGTTTCGGGGGTTTTGGGGAGTTGGTGGAGGATAATGAGATGGGTGCCCAAGAGGGGGGCGAGGGAGTAGCAACCCGGTAGCAGATGGGAGTTGGGGATTGCGCCACAGTGGTGAAGGGTGGCAACAGAAAGGGTAGGCGTGAGGATCCAGAGGGGCGGAAGCTGGGTTTCGGGGGTTTTGGGGGACTGGCGTTGTTGGCTGGCAACCAGTGCAAGGCGTTTGGCAACACAACTGCGGATATCGTCGAAGTCCGGGGGATTGCGGTAGGGTTCGAGGAGACAGGGGGCTTGGGTGAGGGTGCCGAGCAGTCCGAGGTCGATCGGGGGCCGATCGCCGCCCTCTGGGGTGCCAAAGGGCTGAAACCAGAGATCAATCAACCGGGATTCCCCCAGAACTTCTTGGCTGAGGACCACTTGTCCAAAGGGGCTAAGGAGTTCTTCGAGGAATTGTTTGGCAAATTGATCGTGGGGATTATGGGGCATAGCATGGCAGAGCGAAATGCACCCCAAATTATACCGTTATACCATTACCGGAGAATCCACATAGGCAACGGGGTCTTCTACCGTAACCGTAATGCCAAACCCTTCCAATTGCTTGGAAATACGGTCATTAGCCAAGGCCAGTAACTGCTTACGAAACTCCACAGAACTATCCCCAGAACCCAGAATAAAAAAGGTAACCCGTGCTCGATCGAGGCTGCCACGCTCATTTTGCAACAGGGCAATACTGGTGCTGCCCGGATCAATCCCCAACAGACTATTGGTACTGTCCTTAATAATTTGGGACACCAGCGCCCCCTCTTGGTGCTGGAGCGGCTTAGCAAAATCCATATAGAGCATCACCATTACCTTTTTGGCGCGGGTGACATTTTCAATACGAGTATTAATCAAATCTGAGTTCGGAATGATTAACAGGGTACTTTTACCCGAAATTCGGA
>JBMTWK010000586.1:0-2769 GCA_049452395.1 Prochlorothrix sp.
GGTCGGCACGGGGGCACGACCCCTACCAAGCTTCTTCTAAAGTGGGATGCACCCCAAGGTTACAGGGTTACAGGGGTATACGCTTACACAGCCACAGGGTTGCACAGTTGCACAGCCACAAGGTTACCCAGTTGCACAGTCATAAGGTTACACAGTCAGACCGTGACACCTGGAACCCTCCGACTGACCCGCCCTAGGTTTAGGTTCCCTGAAGTTCCTTGACACTCAGAATCCTACAGCCCGGAGGTGCAACGGAGAGCCTGTAGCAACCCAGGAGAGGGGGAAATTAGGTCTAGCTCGTGGGGACAGGGAGGCACAGGCCAGCGCCTTAACCCAGAAGCGGAAACCCCAGAAGCAGAAACTCATGGGTGGGTTCCAGCGGGAGTTCCCCTGAGTTAGACCCCGATCGCCCTGGGCTTGTCCACTTCTTCCCTAGGCTAGGCCGCACTTCCTGACAGTGGGTGTCACTTTTACGATCGGCCCCAGCAGCAGCATGCCACGATCGCCCCCAGCCCACGGGGAGTCCCCAGCACTGACGACCCCAGACCCCCCCAGGGCCAAACCCCCACAGGGGAGAGTCAGCCGGGGGGCACAACCCCTACCGCAGGTCTGCCAACCTAAACAGCGCTTACTCAAAGGCTCCGTCACTAAAGCGGCCTTGGAGGAGATTGCTCAAAAAAGCGGCGGGGGGGTCTGTGTGGGGCCATGCAAAGGCGTGGCGAAAGGCAGCGGTTTGGCAGGCCCGCAGTTGATCGAAATTAATGACATCGTGGGTGAGCAGGCTTTCATACTCAAAGGGCAATCGCACATTATGCAGCCCTGCATTGTCGGTACAAATCGCAATATCGACTCCGGCCTCAAAACAGCGATCGAACACCACCTTAAGCTGAGTAATCGACTCTAATGTCCCCGTTTTTAGGTAAGTGGTGGGGCAAACTTCTAAGCACTGGTTGCGATCGGCCAGTTCCGGCAATAGCTCCGGATATTTCAGCGGGACTTGAATCCCGTGGCCAATGCGCTCTAGGTAGGGCAACAGTTCGGGGTAACAACCCTCTTCGGTTTCGTAGAGATGGCCCGTGGTATGAATGCCCCGATCGCGGGCCTCTTGGTACAGGGCCACAAATTCCGGTAAGCGGTCTTGGTAGTGGGCATCTCCCCCAGCAAGGTCGATAGCACAGACATACTGGGGCATAGCGGCGGCTAGCTCCAAAATGGCCCGATTAACGTGGGGAGAGAGCCGGGAGTGCATACAGAGGATTTGCCGGGTGACCAGGGGAAAGGTATCTAATTGGCTGGCTTGACCGACAATTTCGACAATTTCAGCCATTTGGGTAATGCGATCGGCTTCGCTCAGGCTCTCATCGGTGCGCAGGTAGGGGGTGTAGCGCAGTTCCAGATAGGCGAGGTTTTCAAAGGTGTAGGCTCCGCGCACCAGGCGCTTGATAAAGTAGGGCAGGGCGGGAGCGGTTTGGACTCCTTCCACGAGGGTGTGGAGTTCCAAATACTCATCAAGGGTATTGCGGGGACGGGTGTAAAATTCTTCAAATTCAGGATATTGCGGGAAACGCTGGGCTAGTTCTGGCTCATTGCGGTGGAAATAGCGCCAAAGAATGCGGGGAACAACGGATCCCCCCAAATGGCGGTGAAGTTCTGCATAAAGGGCCATGGTGAGGGTGCTCCAGATTGAGGCGGTCGGGATTGGGTAGTTAAGATATCCTGATCATAACTGGGATGATTGCCCTAAAAGCTAAAATTTTCCCGATCTCAGCCCCATCTTTCACAACCAACTCTCAAGGGGGAAATCTTGGACTTCTTGAATGCGCTGAAAGTCACGATCGGCTGAAACTAACGTACAGCCATAGACCAAGGTCGTTGCCGCAATCCACAGATCATTGTCGTCAATGCCCACGTCTTGAATTTTATAATGCCGCCTTTTTTTGCGTTCCTTGGGTGCAAAGCGTGCAATAATCCCTGCTTTTAAATGCCCATAACATCGAGCTACCACTGGGTTAACGGGATAAACCACGACTTTTTCTAAGAATCTCAAAACTACTTGCTCATTCTCCGCTTTACGTTCCGAGTTCTGTGCCATATAGATCAATTCTCCCTGCACAATGGTACTGGTGGCAATCAAAGTGGGATCAGTAGCCCGTAACCGTGCCGCAATTAGAGCATGGCCAAAGATAATTTGGCTGCAATGATTGGTATCCAATAGATACATTAGCGATCTTCCACCGTCCCATCCGTAACGACCAGACAACTGCGACTGCGGGTGCTATAAACTGTTTCTAGACACTGAGGTCCATCATCTCCCTGCCACGCCCCCACAAACTCCAACAGTGGATGTTCTTGGTTATCTTGCTCTAAATTGCGCCCATTCATCTGAGGAGTCAGTTGTTCTGGCTCCTGAGTCAAACCTGGCGTACCGTTCTGAAGTAACCCCTGGAAACGATCGGGTTGCGCCAACAAAAACTCCACGAAGTCCAGCACCAGTTGTAGCAAGGGCGGAGAAAGTTTCTGAAGGCATTGGTTCAGGCGATCGTGTAATTCTGAATCCGTCTGTATCCGCTGCATTTGTTGCCTCCTTTGGGCCAATATCGTCTTACTTAACATTGCTCCAAGCCAGCCCAGTTATCTGTGCCCTTGGCCTCCTAACTTGACCCTAGTATAACCCTCAGTACCAGGGTCATGGTCTCTGATAAATCGCCATTGCTGCCCGGTGGAGCAAACTATGGCGATCGACCAGTGCCGCCAAATCCTCACAGTAAC
>JBMTWK010000587.1:0-2761 GCA_049452395.1 Prochlorothrix sp.
TGATTGCGCCCCCCCCAGCCCTGGCCCAGCCGGAGACACGCGCCGATCGCGGCCAGACCTTACCCACGATCGGCCTGGACCTGCCCCTAAACCCCCGCCTCAACCCCCTCCCCGCCTTTCCGCCGGAGTCCTTGGATTGGTTAATGACCCAGACTCCCCCCAGCGCCAGTTCTGACCTTTTTCTGGCCTATCCCCCAGAAAATCACCAAACCAGCGCCGATCGCATCTTTTTAATCGGCACCGCTGATCCCCGCCAGCCCGTCACCGTCAATGGGACAGCGATCGGCGATCGCAGCCCTGCGGGCCACTTTGCCCCCAGCTTTCCCCTACAAATCGGCGCAAATACCTTCACCCTGCGCCAAGGCGACCAAACCCTAACCCTCACCATCACTCGCCTCGATTCCCAGCCGCAAATCCCCCAAACTCTGGCCTTTGGCGAGGAATCCCTAACGCCTGCTGTGCCGATCGCCCGTCAAGCCGGAGAATGGGTCTGTTTCGGGGCGATCGCCCCCCCCGCCGCCACCGTTGAAGTCCTACTGGGATCCCTCACTATCCCCCTCATGGAGCAGAGCCAACAGGTTACCCTGCCCTCCAACCTCGCCGTTCTGATTGGAGACAACGCCCCCCAAATCGCTGCGGGCAGCGGTCAGTACCAAGGCTGTACCCCCCTCAACCTGCCATCCGGTACCACCCTTCAGCCCCAGTTTCGCCTCACCCACCAAGGCCAAACCCTCACCACTGCCGCCCCCGGCACCCTAGAAGTCCTCGCCCCCGCCCCCCTGCTCCAAGCCACCGTCACCAGTCCCTCCGGCACCGCCCGCACCGGCCCCAGCACCAACTACTCCCGCCTCACCCCCCTGCCACCGGGCACCCAAGCTAGCATCACCGGGCGCGAAGGGGAATGGGTGCGCCTGGACTACGGAGATGGCAAGAATGCCTGGATCAAAGCCAGTGAAGTTGAAGAAACCGCCGTTGCCGCCCTCCCAGAGGCGATAATCCGCAGTGCCCTCTCCCAGACCTTGGCCGATCGTACTGAAATTCGTTTTCCTCTCACCCGGCCCGTCCCCGTTAGCCTCACCGAAGACGGCGATCGCCTCAGCCTCACCCTCCACACCACCACCGCCCAAACCGACACCGTTTACATCAGCCCCGACCCCATTCTCGCCAGCTTCCACTGGCAACAACCCCAGCCCCAAACCGTCACCTACACCTTCCGCCTCACCACCCCCCACGCCTGGGGCCATACCCTGCGCTATGAAGGCAGCACCCTCATTTTGACCCTCAAACATCCGCCCCAAAACCGGGGTCTGCAAGGGGTCCATATTTTCCTGGATCCGGGCCACGGTAGCGAGAATGACCTGGGGGCACGGGGACCAAATGACTACCCCGAAAAGGATGTGGCCCTAAAGGTGAGCTTGATGTTGCAGCGGGAGCTAGAGGCACGGGGGGCGCGGGTTTCCCTGTCCCGCACGGGGGATGAGGATCTGTGGCCCAACGATCGGGTGGCCCTCATGGAACAAGCCGATCCCCAAATTGCCCTCAGTCTGCACTACAACGCCCTCCCCGATGCCGGAGATGCCCTCGGTACCCAAGGCATTGGCGCTTTTTGGTACCATCCCCAAGCCCAGGATTTAGCGCAATTTTTGCATGATGGCTTGGTTCAGCGCCTCGATCGACCCAGTTACGGCGTTTTCTGGAATAATCTAGCCCTAACGCGGCCCAGCATGGCCCCATCTGTACTACTGGAGTTGGGTTTTATGATTAACCCAGAGGAGTTTGAGTGGATCACCAATGACCAAGCCCAAGGTGAGCTAGTCCGAGCACTAGCCGACAGCCTAGAAACCTGGTTACAGCAGCCTTAGCAAGCCCTCGTAGAGGCGGGTTTCTCGTCAAAAATCCTGCCAAATTACCGCTATTCCCAAAAACCCGCCCTCTTGGCAATTGTTCAAACCGATTTCTAGAGGGAGCATCTCACCTTGGCAAGTTAACTGATTCGGTAGGGGAATCCCCCCGTGGTTGCCCGGTTTTGCCCGAAGAGGGTCGGCACCCTTCGACTACGCTCAGGACAGGCGGGGGCGCGACCTCTACCAAGATTCTTCTAAAGTGGGATGCACTCGATGGATAAATCCAAAACAGACCCAAAACAGGCAATTTTAGTCTAATTTAGAGCTTATATCCGAGATTACCCCTAAAAACTCCCCAAAAACCGTTGTGGGCCTTCATAACGCTAGCGATCGCCAGAAGGGGGCTTCATTTTCAACTCCATCGGCAACTGCGCCAGAATAATCGCCAGTCTTAGCCCCCAGGCACCCGCAACCAAGCCCACTAGCCCTAACCTAAAGCTCCAACTCCATTTTTCACTGGTTTTGAGCTGAACCTGAGCTTGGCGGTGCTGAAGATCCCGTTGGTCTTGCAGTTGAGTTTGGAGATCAAGCAGTTGCTGGTGAAGGTGCGATCGATCGCGATCCAACTCCTGACGCAAACGGGCAAAATCCGGGCTGTTCGGCACCTCCAGTAAGGCAAGGCTCCGATCGTGCAGTTGCTGATAATCCGCCGTTAACCCCCGCAGTTGGGTCGCCATTTCAACCCAAGTTAGATCCAGCGCCGCGATCGGGGGTGGGGGAATTTGGCGATCGACCAGGGCCAGCGTCCCCGCTAACAGCGCTTCGGTTTCCCCATAGTGATCCAGGAGGGGCTGGGGATTTGTGGCGATCGGGGCGGGGCGGGGCGTTCATGGGCGCGGGCGTCAGGGGGCTGGCGG
>JBMTWK010000588.1:0-2759 GCA_049452395.1 Prochlorothrix sp.
CAGTCCTGTTGCGGGATCGAAGGCCATGCCCCGGACAATTTCTTTGGAGTTGGAGCGGGGGTTGCCCTGTTCGTCCCGTTCGATTGCTCCGGTAGCTGGATCCAAGCGCCAGCGACGGGTGGAGTCGAGGGTGAAAACCTCATCCATGACCACGATTTCGCCGCGATGGTTGCGGCCATGTTCGAGTTTGGTGTCTACGGGAATGAGACCTTTGGGCCGATCGTGGGCGAGGAGCAAGCCAAAGGCGAGGATGGAGCTATTGCGGATTTGGGTGTAGTCGGCGGGGGTGCAAATGCCGTGGTCAAAGAGATATTGAGGCGGGACGGAGCGATCGTGTTTGTCCTTTGTGGAGGGGGTGTCCATGATGTAGGGCAGGGGGCCGTTGACGGTGAGGCTGTCCGGCAGCAGATGGCCACAAAATTCCCGCTCCCCGGCGAGCCAGTGTTGATAGAGGGAGGTGGAGGTGGTGCTTTGGGCCATATAGAGGCGCAGGACGTTCTCGAAGGCGATCGGGGCTAGATTTTCTGCTGCAATCACCGTTGCTGTGGGCCGCAGGCCCGGAACCTCAAACTGGGAACTGCCCAAAACTGACTTAACCAAGGCCAGCATTAAGTGATGGTTGAGGGCGAGAACTTGGTCCTTAAAGGGAATGTAGCCCCGGTGCTGGTCGTGGGTGGATACTCGATTGGTGCGATACATCAGGCGCAGGGGTACGCCGTCGGCGGTGCGTAGGGCTTCCCCATATACGCAGTCGGAAACTTTGCCGTGGTAGATGGCGCACCCTTTGAGGGCGGGGAGTTCACCGTCGGCGATGAGTTGGTCAATGGAGCGGCCTTCTTCGACGGTGGTGCCGTGGGTGCGGATGAGGTCGGTAATAGCGGCGCGATCGAGCAAAGACATGGGCAAAGTCAGGGGTGGGGGGCGTGAATCTTAACTCTGGTGGATAACGTGAGTTCGATAGCAAATATATTGACGGGCCAGAGGCCCATCCCACAAGACTCTTGATTGTGGGATAGCCATGGTGGGATAGCCGGATCGGCTGTCTCTTGGCAACCGTGAGATGTAGTTAGAGGGATGGGTTGGCTTGATCGATCGCCTGTAACCAGTCCAGAACCCAGGCATTGACCCGATCGGGGCACTCATCCTGCAAGCAGTGGCCTCCCCCCTCAACGGTGATGAATTGGATGCGGGGATTCAAGGCAGCACAGGCGGGACCGAGGAAGGGGGGCACGAGGCGATCGTTCTGGCCCCACAGCAGCAAAATGGGCACCTGAAGCTGGGGGATGACCTGCTTGGCCCGTGAGGCGGTGGGAAGGTGGCCCATCCCCCGTGTAATGAAGCGGAGGGCTTGGGCGGCAAGGCGATCGTGGGCGGGATCCCGGACGATCGATCGCAGTTCCTCATCCACCGCCGTTTGATCGCCGTAGGCACTGGCCAAGGCGGGGTAGAGGACTTGGGGCGATCGGGCGAGGGCAAGGATGGGGTTAATCAACCAAGGGCCGGTCACTGCCCACTGAATGCCCTGGGCGATGGGTTGGCTCCAGCGTTGTAGTTTCCGGCTGAGGCGATCGAGGCGGGGGGGCAAACTGGGCACGGCCACTGAACTGTCGGGCAAATTAATCCAGACCAAGCCGCGCACCCATTGGGGCTGCTGATGGGCCACCGTCATCGCCACCACGGAACCGAGGGAGTTTCCCACCAAAACACTGGGTTGCCCCACAATGTCTCGACAAAAATCCGTCACCAACTCCGCCCAAAACCCTGGACTATAGGGCGCTGCTGCCTTCTGGGAAGCCCCAAAGCCCAGCAAATCCAAGGCATACACCGGCCTAAACTGGCCCCAAACGCCTAAATTGTGCCGCCAGTGGCGACCCGATGCCCCAAACCCATGGATGCAGATCAGGGGAGGGGGGGCGGCTGTGGGGTTGGGAGTGAGATCCGCTGGGGTGGGGGAAAGAGGGGCAGGGGGCTGGGCCGGAATGGCTGCATGGTAGCGGATCTGCCAACCCCGCCAAAACCAATCTCGAACCAGAGGGCGAACGGGTAACGGGGCAGGGGACGGGGGAACACGATCGGACTGCACGGCAAACAACCTTCACAGCAAAGGACGGTAGGGAGACGGAATCACACTAGTACAGCAGGGCGGAAATTCCCATCCCCTTTCCAGTGCGGCATCTTGCCCGCGTCGTGAGCGAGACGCTCACCCTGATGGGTGTAAAACTGATGCCTTGGTCTACTAGGGCGATCGATCGGTGGCACTGAAGCGCCCCAGGGCGATCGCACTGTGGTGAGGATCGATCGGTGGCACTGAATTGCTCCAGGGCGATCGCACTGTGGCGAACGTGAGTTCGATAGCAAATATTATATTGACGGGCCAGCGGGCTTATCCTACGGCGATTGTGTCTTGTGGGGTAAGCCCACGGCCTGCCCTTGTCGAACTCACGTTGGCGAGGACTGCCCCGTTAGCCCATCCTACAAGAGTGCTGCGAACGCGATGGGCGACTTTTCCCAAGCTCCTTAGCCGAAATCCTGTGTTGCGATCGTAGGCTGCTAACCACTGCCGATGTTTGTGGTTAAGTGTAGGGTTTTTTTAAATTCCGTAACAATTCCCATAAATCCGACCTTTAGACTTGGGTGAAGCCTAGGGGATAGGGCAAGATAAGACGTAATAACCAGTTTCTGAAATTCTTGTTGGTGATTTTGGCTGTGGGTCGGTGGGGGTTGACCTTCCCAGCGATGCCCATTGGGAGTTTGTGTCT
>JBMTWK010000589.1:0-2749 GCA_049452395.1 Prochlorothrix sp.
GGCTGCATTAGTGGCTGCATTCAGGGCCATTAGCTCCGGCAGGCGATCGCGCCACAGTTGGGTGGCCAGTTCCTGCTCGGTTTCCGATCGCAAAAATAAAGGAAACTGGGCTGCAACCTCCCCTTTTTCGACTAAAAGCGGCCAATATAAGATCACCTCTCGTCGCAGAAACCCTAGGGGAGTTGTGGTGTCGAGTAAAACCCCTGGCCCTAGGGCAGTGGTGAGGCTTTCGGTGAGGGTGAGGCGGTTGTCTCCCGTAGCGGCAAAGATGAGGGGAGCAGGGTTTAAGGAGTTTTTGGAGTGATTTTGGGCTAAATCATGGTGATAGGTGCGGATAGCCTGGACTAAACGCTGGGTTTTACCGGTGCGGGCGGTGCCTTGAATCCAGAGGGGCGATCGGGTCACGGGGTTAACCACAGGAAATCGGGGTAGGGTCAACTTTCTGGCGTGAAGCAGAACAGAAAGTAAGAGTCTGGAGAGGTTTGAGCAAGCGGATCGCCATCTGTAATTGCTCCTCGGTTGATAACTGGTTAGTGGTGTTTAATATCTCTTGAACAGTCATGGAATCTCCCAGTTAATGGCTTAGAATCATTATGTTGAATTTAGGGCATCGGGATCTAGGCCCAGCGATCGGAGATGCTCTACTAGTAGATCGGTTTGCCCAGCCCCAAATCAAAATTTTCAATAACCTTAACCTCCTCCAAATCATCCACGAAGCCCGCATCGCTGGCCAAGTCCGTGTCTGAGATCAGGAGAATAGATTACCTGCCTAAAAAATCCGCAGGGGAAAGCGCAGGAATCACAGATTCTGTAAAATCTGGACCATTACGGGTCACAATAGCCTCTGCACCACTGGCAGCGGCAGCGGCACTAGTCACAGCATCCTCAAAGTCCACCATAGGACTCTTAAGGGCAGTATCAATGACAGCTTCTGTTACACTGGCCACCCTCAAGATTTGCAAAATTGTCGAGATGAGCCTGATAGCTTCTGTTCGCCCGACTTTCCGGCGGAGAATATAAAATATATTCGTGATGGCATGGCCTACCACTAAACCCTCATGATCCGCCACCGTTGCCCAACTTAGAGCCTGAGCAGAGGCAGTGATAAACGGCTGACGCTCCATCAAAATATCCAGCAATACATCACTATCAAACACAACTCGCTTCAACTGTACTTCTCCTCCAAGTAGTTCACATATAGTCCTTGCAAGTCTTGCTGATCTTGATCGTCGGCTGGCACTGCCCCGATCAAGCTTTGCACCAGAGGGTCTAGCTCCATTTTCCAGTCCAAATCTCCCTCTAAGGTGTTTTGTAGCCGAATTTCTGCCAAAATTTCCCTGTTGCTCACCTCAATTTGGTCTGGAGTCCCATAGAGTTCTGTCAAAAGTTGCGCTAAATCCGATCTCAACTCCACCTCAAGCAGCGCTTGGGCAACCTTTGCTCGATCGTGGGGCGACAATGCCACGATCGCAGCAATCAAACTATCCAACGACACCGCGATCGGGACCATCCGCAATAACCCTCCCCCGTAGAATCAACCTTCAAATCCAACATTAAAACCTGGTTGCGACCTGTTGCAGTGCATTCTGTGTACATCCTGGGTCAATTATGCCAAATCCAGGGAATTGGGATCTAGGCCCAGTGAATGGTAGAAAATCAGCTTTTGACTCATCTCTGCGCGGATATTACTCGGCGAGAGGACTTCAAACACCACTTGGGGCGCAATATCACCCTCTTCCCACTGTTTGTAGGAACCGCGATAGCCCTTCGATCGTCCCATGATTACCATTACATCTGGTGCCCTGGCAGTCTCCGGTTGCCCCTTCACCGGGTACCACAGTAAATCCCCCGCCACAAACACATCGGGATTGGCCTCAAACAACACGTCTAGGTTTTCCTTGAGCAGCACAATCCACTCGTATTGGAGGGTATTTTCAGCCATGGGTTGACCGTCGCTGTCGGGGTAGGTAACTGCGGGGAGGGTTTGCGGGACGGTGGGGGGGACAGAGGCAATCATGGGAATCTCCGAGGGCAGGGGACTAGAGTCCCCACTACAGGTCGTCTCATCCGTTGTGGCAGAGTCTAGGGGGTTAGGCCACCTTCACCAGCACACTTTCGCCCTCAATCTTAGACTCATAGAGGGCTAGGGGGTCCTTAGCCGGACCGGCCAAAACGGCACCCGCTGTGCTGAACTCCGCATCATGGCAGGGACAGAAGAACAAATTTTGGTCCCCTTTCCAATCGACGGAACATTGCTTGTGGGTGCAAACTCGGCTCAGGGCCACAACGCCAGCGGCATTGGCTGGATCGCGAATCACAATGACCTTTTCAGGATCTTCGATCGCTAAAAACCCCGCCGCATCCAACTCCGCCACTGTCCCCACTGTCACATAACCACTGCCCTCGGCCATGGTGGTCGCTGCCCCTTCCGCTGTCTCAATGGCTTGCCCTACGGCACTTTGGGGGCCATCAGCCGGAGGTGCTTCTGCGGCGGGTTCTGAACTGGAACAAGCGGCTAAAATCACAGGTAACGAAGAGGCTAGGGTGCCTACACCGACCCAACTGAGAAAATCACGGCGATTCATGGCCAGTCTACTCCTAAGGAATTATGTCAGCGAGTACGTTATGGGGTCTGTCATCAGGTTATGTGATCGGATGATCTCCCATTGGTTATTGTAGGCAGAATTGGGGTCGATCGGGGCTGGGGCGATCGGGAACGGTACGGGGAACTGGAGTCCCGCTGTGTACG
>JBMTWK010000590.1:0-2745 GCA_049452395.1 Prochlorothrix sp.
TCTTTGCTTCGCTCCAAATCCAGGGCAACCACGGGGGGATTGCCCCTACCGACCCTCTTTGCTTCGCTCCAAATCCAGGGCAACCACGGGGGGATTGCCCCTACCGACCCCACTTTTTGTACACCTTACTGAACAGATAGGACACGAACCAAGTTTTATGGATATTACGACGACTGCACTGAGTGCCCACGAGTGGACGGGCCATGGCCTTGCGGTGGGGGTCAGCACTGCCGATCTTCAGGAAGATGGCAGTTTGGGCCAAGGTCTCCAAGCCTTGGATCAAGCCTTGGGGGGACTGGTTCAGGAACTGATCCAAGATACGGACTTTAAAGGGAAGCCGGGATCCAGTGCGGTGAGTCGGGTGCGGGGGGCTGCGATTCGCAAGCTGATCCTAGTGGGCATGGGGGATCCCAGTGCCATTAGCCTAGATACGTTGCGGCGCAGTGCGGCGATCGCGGCCCGCCTTGCCACCCAGGAACGCTGCGAAACCCTGGGTCTGCAAGTGCCCGTCGTCACCACGGAAGCAGCCACAGCCCAAGCATTGGCGGAGGGCGCATTATTGGCCCTGTACCGCGACGATCGCTTCCGCTCCGAAGTCGATTCCGCCCCTAGCCTCAAGCAAATCACCTACCTCGGCTTAGGGGAGCAACCGGAAGCCTTGGCCTTGGCCCAAACCCTCTGTGAGGGGGTCTACTTTGCGCGGCAGTTGGTGGCTGCACCGGCCAATAGCCTAGATCCCGTCACCTTTGCCGAAGCCCTCACCGCACTGGCAGCGGAAACCGGCCTAGACGTGCAAATTTTGGAGCAGGCAGACTGTGAAGCGCGGGGCATGGGAGCCTTCCTGGGTGTGGCCAAAGCCTCGGATCTGCCCCCCAAGTTTGTCCACCTCACCTACAAGCCCGAAGGCACCCCCCGCCGCAAGCTGGCCATCATCGGCAAGGGCTTAACCTTCGACTCCGGTGGTCTCAACCTCAAGGTGGGCACCAGCAGCATTGAAATGATGAAAACCGACATGGGGGGCGCGGGGGCTACCTTTGGGGCGGCGAAGGCGATCGCCCTGCTGAAACCCGATGTTGAAGTGCATTTTATTTCCGCCATTACCGAGAATATGGTCAGCGGTCGGGCCATGCGTCCGGGGGATGTGCTGACGGCTTCCAATGGCAAGACGATCGAAGTTAACAATACCGATGCGGAAGGTCGTCTGACCTTGGCCGATGCCCTGGTCTACGCCGATCAACTGGGGGTGGATGCCATGGTGGATCTGGCGACCCTGACGGGGGCCTGTGTGGTGGCTTTGGGCGGATCGATCGCCGGTCTCTGGAGTCCCAATGATGAGCTAGCGGAGGGATTACTGGCTGCGTCGCGGCAAAGTGGCGAAAAACTGTGGCGAATGCCCCTAGAGCCGCCCTATTTTGAGTCCATGAAGTCCGTGGTGGCCGATATGAAAAACACGGGCGCACGGGCTGGAGGGGCCATCTCAGCGGCGCTCTTCTTGCAGCAATACGTGGAGAAAACTCCCTGGGCACACCTAGATGTCGCAGGGCCGGTCTGGACCGACAAGGAGGATGGCTACAATCCCACGGGGGCAACGGGCTACGGAGTGCGCACCTTGGTGCAGTGGGTGCTGTCTTAAAGGGAGGTTTGAAAACTCGCGCTGAGTGGCGGAGACCTCCGAAGAATCCCCCTCAGTCCCCCTTAACAAGGGGGAGGAGGGACCATCTCACTTTGGCAGGTTAACCGCTTCGGTAGGGGCAATCCCCCCGTGGTTGCCCCGGTTTTGCGCGAAGAGGGTCGGCACGGGGGCGCGACCCCTACCAAGATCCTTCCAAAGTGAGATGTACTCAAGGCATCCAGCCCCAACCGCCCAAAATTACGCTATTTAGCTGTGCCTGCAACTGCTTCCACATTGACGTAACTTGATGCCCTTTGATAAGGAGCTAGCCCCCATGCGGATTAAAGCGTTGAGCTTCCACGATCGAACCAAAAACTGGGAAATTGATGTAGATCGGTTTGACCCTAGCCTGAATCTCATGGTGGGTATATCAGGGGCGGGTAAAACCACCCTTATTCGCGCTTTAATGTTGATTTTTGCGACTGCACAAGGCCGAACGCCACTACGGCATGTAGCCTGGACTCTTAACTTTACCCTTCAAGATCAAGAGTATTGTTGGCATCTGGAAACGGACCTGTCCACGGGTGATATGCTGGCAGAACAAAATGAGCAGTATGACATTAGCTTAGAATCTTTAGATAAACTCACTGCTTCACAGCCAGAACAAATATTTTTACGCCAAGGTAGCAGTCTGGTGTTGAATGGTCAGCAGGCTCCTAAAGTGAAGAAAACAGAAAGTATTCTTAACCTATTTTCGGAAGAAGACTTAATTTTACCTATTCACGGGGAATTCAAGCGCTTCAATTTTCAAGAAAGCGCGGTAACGGAAGTATTACGCTTTCCGTTCGATCCAATGAGTCTTGAAGCTCCGGAAAGCTTGGATTCTTTTAAGGTATCCAGTCTTAGATTGCCAGCGATGATCAAACTGCTCATGATTGAGCGACACTTCCCTACGGTGCATGAACAAATCAAAGAAGCTTACACAGAAATTTTCCCCCAAGTCAGTGATCTGAGAGTGGAGGTGAATACCCATCAACAGGGTGACTACTCTTTGATGCTTGCGATCCAATCGGTGGATCAGGAGGACTGGATTCAGCAGACCGATATTTCTGCGGGAATGTTCAAAACCTTAG
>JBMTWK010000591.1:0-2722 GCA_049452395.1 Prochlorothrix sp.
CAGTCTTCCAATCCGGTTACAGCCGGTTCCAACGGTACGGAATCTTCCCCCTCTGCCCCGGACGATCGCACCGTCAGCAGCTTAGACGAGCAGACCGATCCCGTGCTGCGGGCAACCCGAGTTGCCGCCCTTCTCAATTATCTGCACCAGACCGGCCTGGAAGCCAGTTCAGTCCAGGTCCGCTGGGATACCGACCACGAAACCTATCAGGTCTATCTCGATACACCGGGTCTAACCCTGCCCGACTTCGGTACGGCTGCTGAAGCTGGCCCGATCGCCGCCAACGGCGCAGACCCCGCCGCCCCGACGGCACCCGTTGCCACGGTTGTGGCGATCGACCAGTACACCATCTCCCCCGACACCACGGGCGACTTGGCCGAAGATGCTCTCCAGGTGGCTAACCGCCTGCGCCGCTTACTGGGCAATGCCTCTCCCCTGACCTCCGTCGAGCGACCCAACGCTCCGGCCTACAATGTCCGGCAGGCCCAGGTCCAGCAGGTGATCCAAGGCATGGCCTCCTGGTACGGTCCTGGGTTCCATGGTCGCCGCAGTGCCAATGGTGAGGTCTATAACCAAAATGCGATGACAGCGGCCCATCGATCGCTGCCCTTTGGCACCCAAGTGCGGGTGACCAATCTGCAAACCGGTAAGTCGGTGGTGGTTCGCATCAACGATCGCGGCCCCTACACCGGCAACCGGGTGATCGACCTCTCCGCCGCTGCCGCCCAATATTTGGGCATGATCCACAGCGGCATTGCCCCGGTCCGTCTCGACGTACTGGAGTAAGCAAGACCCGCTCAGTCCCTCTCTTCCCCGCTGCAAGGGTACCTACAAGCGGGGGGGTGAGGGACTTTCTGTGTCTGGGTGTGGCCTGTGGGCCGGTTGCGCTCCCGAAGAAACCCAAGACAAGATGGGCTTTGGGCGCTATCTTTAGGCTTGGGCTGCTTGAAGCGCTCTTAATTCAAGACCAGAGACCGCAAGCCTATGCTCTGGAGGATTCTGATGAAGGCGTTCATGGGAGGACTGCACCGATGTTGGGACATCTTCTGGTTTTTGCGCTGGCTGGAGCCTACGGCTGGGGCGTTTGGAAATTTTCGTCAGGCTTTAAGCATACGAACTATGCCCAGGGGCGCTTTTCCCTAGCGCTGTTGTGGCCTGTGCTTTTTGTGGTCAATCCCTCCTATCGGGAGAACTTCCAACGGGCCTTGCGGGGGCGGTGAGGACGCGCCTCGCCCACAGAGCTTAAGAAATCCCAACGGATTTCCCCTCTTCCTCCCGGCTCAGGGGGGACAATACAGCCAGACGGTCTCTCTCTACACTTCAGCTATGGCAAAATCTTCTTCCCGATCGGCCTCTTCCCCGGCTTCGTCTGCCAGCTCCCCCGCTCCCCACTACAGCCTTCCCAGTTCCTCGGCGGACACGGGGGTTGCCAATCTCCCCCACATTGCCAAGCGCTTTAACCAGGAGTACCAGGGCCAAGCCTTTGAGTTGCCGCCGGAGGTGGAGGAGATGGAGATTGCGCAGCAGTGGCGATCGGGCCAGCTCCAGGCCAGCTTGGTCAGTCCCTTTTGGGAGCTAGTGCAGCCCCAGAAAAAGCAACATTGCCTAGATTTGGGCTGTGGGATCAGTTTTTTGGTTTATCCTTGGCGGGAGTGGGAGGCGTTTTTCCATGGCCAGGATATTAGCAGCGTGGCGCGGGATGCTTTGGTGGCACGGGGTCCACAGCTTAACTCCAAGCTGTTTAAGGGGGTGATGCTCAAGCCTGCGCACCAACTGGAGGACTATGAGGCGGCGTTTTTTGATCTGGCGATCGCTACGGGGTTTAGTTACTACTTCCCCCTGGGCTATTGGGAGATGGTGCTGCGCCAGGTGCAGCGGGTCTTGAAGCCGGGACAGCCCTTTGTCTTTGATGTGGTGCAGGGGGAGTTGGAGCTGGCGGAAAACTGGGCCATCCTAGAGACGTATTTGGGGACGGAGGTGTTTCTGGAGCCGTTGCCCCGGTGGCGGGAGTTGATTCAGGGGATGGGGGCGAAGGTGGTGAAGCAACGATCGGGGGCGTTATTGCACCAGTTTGCGGTGACCTGGTAGGGCAAGGGGCAAAAGCATGAAACGGTAACAAGCTTCTCGAAAGTTTAATTTTTGTCACAAATCCGTTGCATAGTTTTGCAACATCCCCTATAGAAGTCCCCCAATCCTAGGGGGAAGATGCTACTATGGCCACTGAGGTTAAGAATTCGGTTGCAAGCATTTGTTTCTAGCATTAACGAGGTTCCCCACGTTTCGCTCTGGCAGGCTTCTCTCCGATCATCTGAACTCGCTCACTTTTCTCGATTGTTTTGGAGACGAAGTTTTATGTCTATCTATGTAGGGAACCTTTCCTACCAAGTAACCGGCGCGGACTTGGAGTCGGTCTTTGCGGAGTATGGTTCTGTGAAGCGGGTGCAGTTACCCGTTGATCGCGAAACTGGGCGGATGCGCGGTTTCGGTTTTGTGGAGATGGAAAGTGAGGCCGATGAGGAGGCTGCTATCACAGCGCTGGATGGTGCTGAGTGGATGGGACGTGAGATGAAGGTCAATAAAGCCCGTCCCCGGAAGGAACGCTCTTTCGGCGGTGGCGGTGGCGGTGGCGGTGGTGGTGGGGGTCGCCGCAGCTATTCCAACAGCTACTAATCGCCTCTAAGCTAGCGGTTTAGCTAGTTTTGTAGCTCGATCCCTGTCTTAA
>JBMTWK010000592.1:0-2713 GCA_049452395.1 Prochlorothrix sp.
AAAAGCGGGTAACGCGATTCGAACGCGCGACATTCACCTTGGCAAGGTGACGCTCTACCGCTGAGCTATACCCGCAGAAGTTAACGTAGAATCACAGCAGACATCAGAAGAGGGAGCAACCGACAGGCTGTGTTCTCAGTCCTTATTTATATTGGCAAACTTCAAAACCATTGTCAAGATTTTTTGTTAAGTTTTTTCTGGCTTTTTGTCCAGAGCACCGCGATCGCAGCTAAAAGGAAGGGCTGCCCCTGTAGCCCGCTATCATGGAGTCAATGGGGCGATCGCCCCGGTCGATCGGCGACCTCTAACCCTCTGTTCACCGGGCGATCGCCGATCGCCTCACCGCCTAGACCCTACGCCTGACCCTCTACCGTTCCCTCCCCATGGCCCCCCTCCCCACTTCCCCCAAACGCGCTACGGTACGGCCCCTCCAGTACCGGGATTTGGAAGCCTTGGAACACCTGTGGCAGCAGTGGCACCCCCAGGGCACCAGCAACCTAGAGCGGCCCCTCGATCTGAAATGGATCCAGCGCTGGTACTGGCCCCTGACGGCTATGCACTGGTTTCCCCACCCCTGGCAGTTGGTCAACCATATCTATGTGGCAGAGCAGGACGTTAAGGGGAACGGAGCCAAGGCCCAGGGCAAGCAGCTTCAGGGCATGATCCAGGTGGCTCCTTTTAACCACAGCCGCAGTACCTGGCGGATTCATCAGGTTTTGGCCAATGGGGAGCTGGGCACACCGGGCAATTTGACCCTGGCTGGGGAAGTGGGATCCCAGCTTCTGCGCCACTGCTTGGAGAAAATTTGGGAAGCCCGCACCTGGATTGCCGATGCGGATGTCAACGATAAAGACCACCTCGCCCTCTACCGCCAAAATGGCTTTCAGCCCCTGGCCCAGGTGACGCGCTGGGTGTTGGTGCCGGAGGTGTTGCAGGAGCTAGCCCAGCGGGATGTGTCTCTGCCCAATCTGTTGCCCGTGGGCAATGCCGATGCCTATTTGCTCTATCAGTTGGATACGGTTTCGATGCCGCCCCTGCTGCGCCAGGTCTTCGATCGCCATGTGGCCGACTTTCAAAGTAGCGTGATGGATGGTCTGCTGAACCAAGGCCAAAATTGGTTTAGTTCCCATCTTTCGGTCTATAAATACGTCTTTGAACCCCAACGCAAGGCCGCGATCGGCTTTTTCCATCTGCGCCTGTGCAAAGACGGCTCCCAGCCCCACAAAGCCAAGCTCACCGTCCACCCCGCCTACACCTTTCTCTATCCCCAACTCCTCACCCACATGGCCCAGTTGACCCAAGCCTATCCGGCTCCAGGGCTGCTGCTGAAGTCGGCGGACTACCAGCCGGAACGGGAAGCTTTTTTGGAGCAAATCAAGGCCGATCGGCTGGATCATGTGCTGTTGATGTCGCGATCGGTGTGGCACAAGCTGCGGGAGCAAAAGGGCGTGTCCCTAGAAGGGCTACAACTGGCGGAAATGCTCCGCCTCCAACCCAGCCACAAGCCCATTCCCGGTCGCTTTGTCCCCCACCAGATTTGGGAGTTCCTCAAGTCTCCCTTTGGCCGATCGCCGGAGGATCCCAAATAGCATGGCCCCCGATTCCCCTGCCCTTTCTGCCCCAACCATTAATTCTCCTAGCCTTCATTCCCCTAGCCTTAATCCTCCCCCCGATTCCCCCCCAGCCCCCAGCCAAGCACCATCAACCTCCAACCGAGTTGCGGCCTTGGGCCTGGATATTGGCCGTAAACGGGTGGGCATTGCGGGCTGTGATGGCTTGGGACTGATTGCGACGGGCTTAACCACCCTCTATCGCAAGTCCTTTGCCCAAGATTTAGAGACCTTGCGGCCCATTATTGCGGAGCGCCAGGTGGAGCTGTTGGTGGTGGGGTTGCCGGTGCTGGCGGATGGCAAGCTGGGCAGCCAAGCGAAGGAAACCCGCAACTATGCCAAGCGGTTAAGTAAGGCTTTGGGCTTGCCGGTGGAGTATGTGGATGAGCGTTGCACGTCGGTGGCGGCGGAGGCGTTAATTCGGGCTGCGGGCCGATCGCCGTCGGAAAACAAGGGCTTGATCGATCGCAAGGCAGCGGCCCTGATTCTGCAACAGTGGCTCGACGATCGCCGCAACCCCTCCCCTTCCCCCCCTCCCCAACCCCAATGCTAACCGTCCCAGCAGCGGGGGACCGATCCCCAACCTAGGGGCGCGGTTTTTGCGCCCTTGTCTGCCCCACCCGTTAATCCCTCCGAAGAGGGTCGGAAAACCCGACCCCTACCAGTGGATCGTCAGTGAGCCAATGCAGTGGATCGTCAGTCAGAAAATAACGGGTGAAAGCCGATCGCCTGTGAACTACTTGTCGGCTTGCACCGAGGCCGGTTTATCCTTGGGGATGATGTTGAAAGCTTCTTTGATCCGTGCATAACAGGCTTGAAAGCTAGGCATATCCTGAATTTTGACGAAATCTAGCCGCCCATCTTTTATCTCTTGATTTAAGAAGTCACGGGTGATCTGCTGGCCAAGGGTATCTGCTAGCTCTTGTTTGAGGGAATTGGGTGAGTCATCATTGCCGGATCTTTCCTCCAGATTGCCGCAATTTTGATGGAACCTTGATACTCAAAAGGAATGTACTCCCACTCTTTTCCCAGGGTATACTGTCCTTTTTCAACTTTTAAGAGAGTCGCTTGCTGCCACAAGATCCATTCCGTTGTGCAACGTA
>JBMTWK010000593.1:0-2711 GCA_049452395.1 Prochlorothrix sp.
TGTACGTGTGGACCGTCTACTGATTAGACTGCGTGCAGTTTTAATTCTGTGAGGGAGGCATACTCCAGCGTTGAAGCGTGGGTTGACTCTAACACGACCTTGGGAGCCATTCCTGCATCCAAGGCTTCCTTCCAGCGTGAAGCACAGAGGCACCAACGATCGCCCGGTTTAAGACCCGGAAACTGATAGGCCGGAACCGGGGTTGATAAATCATTGCCCCTGGCTTTGCTGAAGGCTAAAAACTCAGCCGTCATCTCGGCACAGACCGTGTGTGCCCCATAGTCTCCTGCCCCAGTGTTGCAACACCCGTCCCGATAAAATCCAGTCATCGGATCCACAGAACAGGGCTGGAGGGGCGTTCCTAAAACATTGCTCGCTTTCATCTCATCACCCAAATCAGAATGGCCAATTGCGCTTGCATAGCCTGAAACCCGACCCCTAGGCCATCGGGATGCTCTCACCGTGGCGGGATTAGGTTGGCGGCATTAGGGATTTGCATAATCCCCACCGAAAGTCAGGTTCCAAGGCATAGCCTCGCAAGAATGGAGGAATTATAGATCATTCCCTGGAGCAGATTGCAGCAACCCAGCCCAACCCAGCGGGGGCGATTGCCCGATTTTTCCGTCTATTCACATTCCATTCATATTTCTTTACGTCTCTCTCATTCCCAAGGGACAGGGGGCCTCCTATACTAGGGTGCATTGCCGCCTTTCATAATCCTTTCATAAATTTATCCGCCCCATGCAAACCCCCGAACCCCGTCCTCACCTCAGTGCTGTCCCCAGCTCGAACCCCGATCGCTCCGCGCCGATCGCGGCCCCTTTGGAGGCTATCCGCATCAACCACCTCAGCGTGACCTATCGGGATGTTAAGGCACTGGAGGATATCAGTGTGACGGTGCAGGCGGGGCAACTGACGGGGTTAATTGGCCCCAACGGAGCCGGTAAGAGTACCTTAATCAAAGCGATGTTGGGCCTGGTGCCCAGTGTGCAGGGTAGTGTGCGCGTGGGGGATAAAGCCTTGGCGGATCAGCGGGAGCGAGTGGCCTATGTGCCCCAGCGATCGCAGATTGACTGGACCTATCCGGCGACGGTGTGGGATGTGGTGATGATGGGGCGGGTTCGGAAAACGGGGTTTTTGCGGCCCTTTTCGGGGATTAGTCGGCGGCTTGCCCTGGCGGCGCTGGAGCGGGTGGATATGGCCCATTTGCGCCACCGATCGATCGGTGCCCTGTCCGGCGGCCAACAGCAGCGGGTTTTCCTAGCCCGGTCCCTGGCCCAAGAAGCCGATATTTTCTGCTTTGATGAGCCGTTTGTGGGCGTGGATCAAAAGACAGAAACGGTGTTGTTTAAGATTTTTCAAGAATTGGCTCAGCAGGGCAAAATTGTCCTCGTTGTCAACCATGATTTGGGAGAGTCGATCACCAACTTTGATCAGTTAATTCTGTTGAACCGGCACCTCATCGCCGCTGGTCCCCGTGCCCAGGTCATTCATCGGGACAACCTCCACCGGGCCTATGGGGGACAGGTCCAGTTTTTTGGCGCGGAGGCTGCTTAGCTCAGGTCTGGGGGTGCATCCCACTTTAGAAGAATCTTGGTAGGGGTCGTGCCCCCGTGCCGACCCTCTTCGGCCCAAAACCAGGGCAACCACGGGGGGATTGCCCCTACCCGGTCAGTTAAATCGCTAAAGTGGGATGCTCCCAGGTCTGGCTTGGTGAGTCGGACCGGCTCAAATCCACTGGAAAGAACCACTGGAGAGAACCACCGGAGAGAACCACACCGGATAAACCCCTATGACTGCCTTGACCCATTGGCTGGTGGAGCCGTTACAGTATGGCTTCATGCAGCGATCGCTCCTCATTGCTGTGATTGTTGGCCTGATTTGCGCCTTGGTGGGGAGCTACCTCATGGTGCAGCGCTTGGCCTTGCTAGGTGATGCCATTAGCCACTCCGTGCTACCGGGGCTGGCCATTGCCTTTTTGTTAGACATTAATATTTTTGTGGGGGCGTTTCTGGCCGGGATTCTCAGTACGGTGCTGATTACCCTGATCCACACCCGATCGCCCATCAAAGAAGATGCCGCCATGGGTATTGTTTTCTCGGCCTTTTTCGCCCTTGGCATTACCCTCATCACCGTGATTCAAAAGGAAAACAAAATCGACCTGAATCACTTTCTCTTTGGCAATATTTTGGGCGTAACCGGGGCTGATGTGCGCGATACCAGCATTATCGCGATCGTGATTTTGGTCGTTGTTCTGCTGATTTATAAAGAACTGCTTTTCTATACCTTTGATCCCCTCGGTGCCCAGGCCGCTGGCCTGCCCGTCAATGCCCTCAATTTTGGCCTGATGGTGCTGATTGCCCTCACCGTGGTTGCTAGCCTTAAGGCTGTGGGGGTGATTTTGGTTTTATCGTTGCTGATTACCCCCAGTGCCACCGCCTACCTCTTGGTCCCCCGGCTCCACCAAGTGATGCTGCTGGGGGCGGCGATCGGGGTCTTCTCCAGCGTTAGCGGTATGTACCTCAGCTACTGGTACAACCTGCCCTCTGGGCCTGCCATTGTCCTGGTTGCTTCGGGCTGCTTTATCCTGGCGCTGCTGTTTAGCCCCCGCCATGGCCTGTTAACCCGACCGCTGACCCAACTGCTCGGCCAGTTGCTGGGCTTCGATCGGGCCTCCCGTTCCTAAAAATATCCGTGGTTTCACGTAGAGA
>JBMTWK010000594.1:0-2709 GCA_049452395.1 Prochlorothrix sp.
CTAACGCACACTCCGCAAATCCACGGATTAAAGGGGACAGTCTGAGAACCCTTTGAGGATTGTCCCCATGAAGAAAGGCCACCCCGGAGGATGGCCTTCATCAAGACAACTGTTATGAATCAAATCATGGGAGCAACACACTGCTCCCCTCTAGTCATGACAAATACGGAGGTCTTTAGGCTTCCTCGGTGCGGCGGCGCATCACAGCACCCAGGCCCAGAGCAGCAGCGGTACCCAGCAGGGTCAGAGGCTCAGGAACGGGACGGTAGTAAACAGAGTAGTGGGATAGACCTTGGACTCCACCATTATTGTTGGTGGCGGTGCCTGCGGTGGTCCAGCTCACAAGGTCAGTGCCTAGGTCACCTGCCCACCAATAGATGCTGAAGCTGTCAGCGGCCTTGAAACTGATGGCCACATCGTACCCAGTCTTCAGAAAATCGGCCAGGTCGATAACGCCACTGGTTCCCCCACTGGGCGTATCAGTTTTGCTGAGGAAAGTCCAGTCGGCAATTCCTTGCCCAAAGATATCTGCTTCATTGAGCAGTTGAGTGACCACGTTGCTGCTGTCACCGTTGGTGACATCGTTTTCGCCTTGAGCCAGCTCATAGGCACCTTGGCAAGCCGTATAGTCAGGTGCGAAAACAGCAACCGTACAGTCGGGATCATTGGTCAGGGTAGCAGCTTGGGCGGGGGCGGTCATCGCAGCGGTGAAGGTGGCGAGGGCGGCGGAACCGGCGAGCAGGGTTGCAATCTTGTTCATCATTGTTTGGGGTCTCCTAGAGGGGTAGCGGGGTGGACAGAGTAGACTTAACAGTGCTTGGGAGGCAATTTGTGTAGTGGAGAAGGCTGACGTTTGGGGCGAGTGGCGCTTGGCGGTCAGCTCGTTTTCCTTTTCCTCATGTATATAGAAATAGCACCCCCTGATTCCGTGTGTCTACGGATACCGTTTAACTTCATCGACTCTTTAAATTTCTCAGTCCGTGTTACCACCCAGATAGTGACTGGAAGCCTGATATAGCAAGGCTTGTAGAAGTTTGAGTCAAGATAATTTTGCGATAAATTAAGCTTCAGCTTCATCTGAACTTTAAAAATCTCCCCCACAAGAGCCTACTTTCCCCCCAACAGGAGCCTGATCTCCCCCTGAGCTTGCGGGTTGGACCCGCCAATGGGATCCATTTTTCAGTCATCATGCTGGTGTCAGTTGAGGGCAGACCCTGGGGAAACCCCTCAGTATCAGCCTGGGCGGCTGGGGTGATCCCATCGGTAGCGCTCCGCCCCTGGCCCCCTGTTGCCACCTAGGACATCGCCTCGCCCCTGGCGATCGCCAAAACCAAATCATTCGGGCCGGGGGGGACTGTACCCAAGCGATGCTCCCCCAAGAGTCCCCTCCAGTATGGAGAAAGTCAGGACCGGGGGCGATCGCAAGCGCCAATGATTCCTTGCTATACAATGCTTTAAACCTGGGGATTCTCAGGCCAGACAAACCGGCAGCATGATGAAACCCAGCAGCCATGACAACCCCCTTTCCTCCCCCCCAAGGGACTCGCTCACGGTTCGATCGCCAAATTAAAGCTGTTCAGCAAGATGTGCTGCGCATGGGTGCCCTTGTGGAAAGCTCCTGTTGGCTCTGTGGCCAAGCCTTGTTTGAGCAAGATTTAGAAGCGGCGGAACAACTGAAAACCCAGGATCAGGAGATCGATCGGCTCTATCGCCAAATTGAACTGGACTGCATTAGCCTCTTGGCGCTCCAGGCCCCCGTCAGCCAAGATTTGCGCCTGCTCAGCTCCTTAATCCAACTCATTCGCGACTTGGAACGCATTGGCGACCACGCCAAGGATATCGGTGCCCTCTCCATCAAGCTCTTTCCCTACCCCCCCCACAGTTGTATGGAGCGGGTGCAGCTTATGTTGGCCCGCTGCCGGACGATGTTGGCCCTGAGCCTAGAAGCCCTCTCTAATTTGGATGCGCAGGTAGGGCTGTCCATGCAGGGCAATGATGATTTAGTGGACTCTGACTATGAGGATTTATATCAAGTCTTGGTCGGTCAGCCCTTACAGGGGGAGTCCGTCGAGCCGATCGTCTTGTTGGTGCTGGTCATTCGCTATCTAGAGCGGATGGCGGATCACTGTACCAATATTGGCAACCGCGTGGTTTATATCGTCACGGGAGAGCGCTACCACTAGGCGACCCCAGGAACCGCTAGGGTTGGGTTCCTCTTTCTGACCGTGTTGGACCTAGCCCGCCCCCGCCACATCGGGTAAAAACGACTAGAGTCATACAAGATTCAACTGAAACCTCCCGCGATCGTAGCTAGAGAAACGCCAAAAACCAGTATTATTGAAGCCTTAAGGTAATTCTGTGGAGCCAACAGAAACAGCCGCTCCGTGCCCTGTTTTTGCTGTTGTTCTTCGGCCCCAATCGTCAACAGGATGCTGCAACCACGGCCCGCCGATATTGCCTGGGAACCTGTCGCCCGCCAAGGATGGGACGATCTGGCTTTCCGTTAAGCTTGTTCTCTGAATCCCTTTTGGTTTCACGGCTGGATCCCCTGTTTTTGGGCCTCATGGGTTGAGTCTTGTGTGCGAAGTCCCGTATGCTGGGCTTTGCGTTCTGGGCTTTGCGTTCTGGGTTTCATGTTCCGGGCCTGATGTTCTGGGCCTGATGTTCTAAGCCCCACCTCGCCCTTCCCTGAGCAATTCCCCACCCCCC
>JBMTWK010000595.1:0-2700 GCA_049452395.1 Prochlorothrix sp.
CTCACTATCGGGAACGATCGCACCTGGCGGCGGATCGGGAAGATCAAATTAGTTTGGGCCGGGCCCTGCGGGTCTTAACCGCTAGCCGTCAAACCGGCTTATTCTTCTCCTTTCTGCTGGTGATGAGCCTGGGCCTGTTCATCCAAGAAGCGGTTTTAGAAAACTATGGTGCGGAGATTTTCCAGATGCCCATGGCGGAAACCACAAGCTTGAATGCCTTTTTTGGTATGGGAACCTTATTGGGACTGGGGTTGACGGGTTTTTTCATTGTGCCCCGCATTGGCAAAATCAATACCACTCGTTTGGGCTGCACCCTGGTGGCGATCGCCTTTGTCTTGATGATTTTGGCCGGGTTCAATCAAACGCCCCAACTCTTAAAAGTCATGGTGGGGCTGTTTGGCTTAGCCTCTGGGGTCACCACCACGGGAGCCATTAGCCTGATGCTAGACCTCACCGCCGCCGAAACCGCCGGTACCTTTATTGGTGCTTGGGGGCTGGCCCAAGCCTTAGCCCGCGCTTCCGCCACCTGGCTGGGGGGTCTGATCAAAAGCTTGGGGGATGTGCTCTTTAGCAATCCCTTAGCCCCCTATGCCCTGGTTTTTGGCTTAGAAATTGTCGCCATGATCGCGGCGATCGGGTTGTTGGGGCGGGTCAATGTGCGGGAGTTTCAGGATCGCACCAGCGTCGCGATCGCCCAGGTGCTCCAGACCGAAATGGATTAGTAATGGACTAGCCTATGTCTGCCCCCTCTGATCCTCAGCGCATTGCCGAACTGCGGAACCTCCTCCAGCAGGCGGCCCACGCCTACTATGGTCTGGATGCTCCGATTATGGAAGATGCGGTTTACGATCGCCTCTACCGAGAACTGGAGGATCTCGAAGCCCGTTACCCAGACTACATCACCGCCGATAGTCCCACCCAGCGCGTGGGGGGAACTCCCGCCGATCGCTTTGATTCCGTTACCCATCGCATCCCCCTCTATAGCCTAGAAAACGCCTTTAACTGGGAGGAACTGCAAGCCTGGGAACAGCGCTGGCAGCGGGCGGCAGAAACCCCTGAAAGCCCCACCGAGTACGTGTGTGAACTGAAAATTGATGGTTCTGCCCTCGCCCTCAGTTACGTAGAGGGAGTGCTGGTGCGGGGGGCAACCCGTGGGGATGGCACCCAGGGGGAAGACATCACCCCCAACGTTAAGACGATTCGATCGATTCCCTTAAAGCTTTTAACGGAGAACCCGCCCCCCTGGTTAGAAGTGCGGGGAGAAGCCTTTTTGCCCCTCTCAACCTTTGAGCGCATTAACCAGGAACGGGAGCAGCAGGAGGAACCCCGCTTTGCCAATCCCCGCAATGCAGCAGCGGGCACCCTGCGGCAGTTAGACTCCCGTATTGTCGCCCAGCGTCGCCTCGACTTTTTTGCCTATACCCTCCATCTGCCGGAGGACTTTGCCGCTCCCCCCCCAACCCAGTGGGAAGCTCTGGAGTACCTGAAAAACCTGGGCTTTCGGGTCAATCCCAACCGTCAGCGCTGCCCAGACCTGGCCGCCGTCCAGGAGTTTTTTACCGCCTGGGATGACCAACGCCATGACTTGCCCTATCTCACCGATGGGGTAGTGGTGAAGTTAAATGACTTTGCCCAGCAGCAGGCCTTAGGCTTTACCCAAAAATTTCCCCGCTGGGCCATTGCCCTCAAATATCCCGCCGAAGAAGTGCCCGCCCGCATGAATCGCCTCGTCTTTCAAGTGGGACGCACCGGAGCCGTGACCCCCGTAGCGGAGTTTGAACCGGTACAACTGGCGGGCACCACCGTGGCCCGGGCAACCCTTCACAACCGCGATCGCTTAAAAGACCTCGACCTCCACGAAGGCGATACCGTCATTGTCCGCAAAGCCGGGGAAATTATTCCCGAAGTGGTGCGGGTGCTACCGGAACTACGCCCCCCGGCCGCCGTCGCCGTCACCTTTCCCGATCGCTGCCCCGTCTGCGCCGAGCCCCTATTCCAAAGTCTGGAAGAAGCCGTAACCCGCTGCATTAACACCTCCTGCCCCGCCATTTTCAAAGGATCGCTGATTCACTGGGTGAGCCGGGCCGCCCTCGACATCGACGGCATGGGGCCCAAAGTCATTGATCAACTCGTCGATCGTCAGGTCGTCACCTCCATCGCCGACCTCTATCAGTTGACCCTAGAGCAACTCATTGAACTCGATCGCCTCGGTCAAAAATCCGCTGAAAAATTACTCGCCGCCATCGATCGCTCCAAAACCCAACCCTGGCCTCGCGTCCTCTACGGCTTAGGCATCCGCCATGTGGGGGTAGTCAACGCCAAAACCCTGAGCCAAGCGTTCTGGCGGGTGGAAGACCTGGCCCAAGCCAGCCCAGAGACGATCGCCGCAGTCTATGGCATCGGCCCCGAAATTGCCCAATCCGTTGCAGACTGGTTCCAAGTGCCCCACAATCAAGCCCTGATCCAACAGTTGCAAGCGATCGGCCTACAACTCGCCGGGTCAGAGCCCCAAGCCCCCCGTCCAGACACCACACCGCAACCCCTTCAAGGCAAAACGATCGTCATCACCGGCACCTTGCCCACCCTCACCCGAGAAGAAGCCAAAGCGATCGTGGAAGAGGCTGGGGGAAAAGTGACCAATAGTGTCAGTAAAAAAACAGACTATGTACTGGTGGGATCTGACGCGGGTTCTAAACTGGC
>JBMTWK010000596.1:0-2679 GCA_049452395.1 Prochlorothrix sp.
GGGCAAGATTGACGTTACGTTAGCTTATCGTGGTCTAAATCATATCGGTATATCAGCCAATCTCCTCTCCATTCCTCCGTGCCTTTGTGCCTTCGTGGTTTCAATCAGTGGATCCTGCAATCGTCACTGCAAATAGCCTCTCCTAGGCGATCGCCATTACACTAGTGTCAATCTGACTCCCAAAGCTTATGTCTATCGATCCTCGTCCTCAAGACTACAGCCGACGCAAAATTCTTAAACTCGCCGGTCTAGCCGCCAGTACGGCCGCCATCTCCGTCGCCTGCAAAGCCACCACCTCTTCATCACCTTCACCCCAAGCGGGGGCCATTGCCGCCACTCCCCACACCAATCCCGCCTCTGATCCGTCTGCATCCACCCCAGGGGTTAGCCGGGTTGTGCTCATTCGCAGTGAAGATCGGGTGGCCGGTATGCGTCAAGCCCTCGATCTGCTCCAGCCCCAGGGACTCCAAGCCCAAACCGTATTTCTCAAGCCCAACTACAACACAGCGGATCCCGCCCCCGCCGCCACCGATACCCCACTGCTAGAAGCCTTGATTCAAGACCTGCAAAATGCTGGATCTGGCCAGATTACGATCGGCGATCGTTCCGGCATGGCCAACACTCGTCAAGCCATGGAAAGTAAAGGGGTCTTTGCCTTGGCGGATCGCTATGGACTTAAAGCCCTGGTTTTAGATGAACTGGATCGGCAAGATTGGCAGTATTTTCCCGCTGCCGGCACCCATTGGTCTCAGGGGTTTGCCGTTGCCCGCCCCGCCCTACAGGCCGGAGCGATCGTAAATACCTGTTGTCTAAAAACCCATCGCTATGGTGGGCATTTTACCCTCGCCCTCAAAAATACCGTGGGTTTGGTGGCCAAGTTTGTCCCCGGTGATCCCCACAACTACATGGGGGAATTGCACTCATCCCCCTATCAGCGTCAGATGATCGCTGAGATTAATCAGGCCTATACCCCCGCCTTAGTCCTGCTGGATGGTGTGGAAGCCTTTGTCAACGGTGGGCCCGATCGGGGCGATCGGGTCAAAGCAGGGGTGATGCTGGCGGGAACCGATCGAGTTGCAGTAGACGTAGTGGCCCTGGGTATTCTGCGCTTATTGGGCACCACCGCAGCGGTGGCACAAGGGTCTGTGTGGGACTTGGAGCAGATTCAACGGGCGGTGGAATTGGGTTTAGGGGTGGCCAGTCCTGAGCAAATTGAGATTATGACCGCTGATGGGGCAGGACAGAAGATGGCGGATGAAATTCGCCCCCTGATTGCGATTTAATCCTCTGCGCCTAATTTGAATGATGAAAGGCTGATCTAAGCCAGTATAATGATCCATTGCCAAACCATAACGATCGGCAGAAAGAGCAGGCTGGGTTTAAACCGTCCTGTATTTCTGATCTGAAGTGGTTGCCAGAATACCTACTATTGAGATCTTTGGAGAAAAGTTGAATGACGGAAGCTCCTTTATTATTGAGAGCTGCACGAGGGGAACAAGTTCACCGTCCTCCGGTGTGGATGATGCGTCAAGCGGGGCGCTACATGAAGGTTTACCGGGATTTACGGGAGAAATACCCCTCGTTCCGGGAGCGATCGGAAAACCCTGACCTTGCGATCGAAATTTCCCTGCAACCGTTTCGCGCTTTTCAACCCGATGGTGTCATTCTCTTCTCCGACATTCTCACCCCCTTACCGGGCATGGGCATTCCCTTCGACATTATCGAAAGTAAGGGCCCCATTTTAGATCCCCCCATTCGTACTGCGGAGCAGGTAGAAGCTGTCCATGAGTTGGATCCCGACACCGCTACCCCCTTTATTCGCCCCATTTTAGAAACCCTCCGCAAAGAAGTAGGCAATGCGGCCACCGTCTTAGGCTTTGTGGGCGCACCCTGGACCCTGGCGGCCTATTCTATCGAAGGCAAAAGCTCCAAGGACTACAGCACCATTAAGAGCATGGCCTTTACCCAGCCTGAACTACTCCATAAGTTCCTCGGTAAAATTGCCGATAATATTGCTCGCTACGTCTGTCATCAAATTGACTGTGGCGCTCAGGTCATTCAGTTATTTGATTCTTGGGCCGGGCAACTCAGCCCCATGGATTACGACACCTTTGCCCTCCCTTATCAACAACGGGTGGTGCAGCAGGTGAAAGCCATTCACCCTGATTTCCCCTTAATCCTCTACATCAGTGGTAGTGCAGGGGTGTTAGAGCGCATGGCCAAATCCGGCGTAGACATTGTTAGCGTGGATTGGATGGTAGACATGGCGGAAGCTCGGCAGCGCCTGGGTTCAGAGGTCAAAGTCCAAGGTAACCTCGATCCCTGTGTGCTCTTTGGTTCCCAACAGACCATCCGCGATCGTCTTTTGGATACCGTGCGGAAGGCGGGTAAAACGGGGCATATCCTCAATTTGGGGCATGGTATTCTGCCCAAAACCCCAGAAGAGAACGCAGCCTATTTCTTTGAAACCGCTAAGCACATTCATGAGATTGGCGGCTAACCCCGTTTAAATCCGTTGCTACGCTCCCTCTTGAGCTTTGAGGCAAGCAAGGGGCGGCTTTGCCGCCCATCACAGCAGCAGCAAGGTGAGGCAATTCCCCATACCAGATGCCTCTTCTAGATGCTGTAATCGAGGGCTACCAACTTAAGGCGGAAGAGTGGGGGGGGGGGGGGGGGGGG
>JBMTWK010000597.1:0-2672 GCA_049452395.1 Prochlorothrix sp.
CACGGGGGCACGACCCCTACCAAGATTCTTCTAAAGTGGGATGCACCCATTCCGGCTCAACTCCGGCTCAACTCCGGCTTAGCTTCGGCTTAGCTCCGGCTTAATTCCAGCTCAACTCCAGCTCAACTCCGGCTTAAATCTTCTCTCAACTCCGGCTCAGCTCCAGCTTAATTCCGGCTTAATTCCGGCTCAACTCCGGTTCACACAATGGCGCAACGATGGTGAAATCACGGTGAAATCATGGTGAAATTCAATGGCATGACCCCCCCCTGGGCAACGGTCAAGGAATATCTCTGGACGTGGCGAGTTGTCCTCGTTACCACCCCATCCGTCACCCTGTTGATTCTGCTCCTACGGGCTTTGGGTCTGCTACAGCCCAGCGAATGGTTCATGTATGACCAATTTATGCGGCTGCGACCGGATCTTGCGCAGGACGATCGCATCGCCATTGTGGGGGTCGATGAAGGCGATTACCGCCTCCTGCAACAGGCCCAGATTGCCGATGGGGTCTTAGCGGATGTCATCACCAAGCTGCGGGACCAAAACCCACGGGCGATCGGCCTCGACTTTTACCGCAATCTCCCCATGGAACCGGGCCACGATCGCCTGGTGGAAGTCTTCCAGACCACCCCTAACTTGGTGGGGATCCGCAAAGTTGTGGGGGAGATCGATCGTGAGACCGTGGGCAGTTCGGAATATCTAGAGCAAATCGGCTCCAACGATGTCATCGAAGATGGTGACAAGCGGGTGCGGCGCGGCTTGATTGCCCTGAAGCATGAAGAGGATGGCTGGATTGCTAGTTTTAGTATTTTATTGGCCGATCTGTATCTCACGCCGGAAGGTCAGGGGGCTGAATTCATGCCCTTGGATGAGGATACGCCCCTGTCAGAGGGATGGAACCTAAAATTTGGGGATACGGTGCTGCCGGAATTTCAGCCCAACGATGGCAGCTATATCCGGGCCGATGCTGGGGGCAAGCAGATTTTGATTAACTACCATCGGGGCCATCGCGCCTTTGAGGTTGTTTCCCTGCGCCAAGTGCTTCAGGATCAATTACCCCCAGACTGGGCGACCGATCGCATTATTCTCATTGGGCCTTTTTCCGAAGCCGATAAAGACACCTTCTTTGTCCCCCACAGTTCTGGGTTTGTGGGGGAAGCAACCCCCATGTATGGGATCGAAATCCATGCCCACCTCATCAGCCAAATTCTACGGTCCACCCTAGACGAGCAACCCTTCATCCAGAGTTGGCCGGAGGGGATTGAATGGCTCTGGACCTTGCTGTGGGCAGGGGCTGGTGCAACAACGGCGTGGCTGCTGCGCAAAGGGGAAGCAGATCCCAAGCAAATTGTGAAACAGATCACGGCCAATGGCCTTCTGGTGGGGACGCTGTTGGGGGGGACTTTTTGGCTCTTTACCCGATCGTGGTGGGTGCCGGTGGTGCCGCCCTTCCTGGCTCTGCTGGGGTCGAGCATCACGATTATTGGCTACGTGGCCCAAAGCGCCAACAGCATCCGTAAAACCTTTGGCCGCTACCTCAGCGATGACATTGTGGAAACGCTGCTGGAAAGTCCCGACGGCCTCAAGCTGGGGGGCGAACACCGGGTGATTACGATTTTGACTTCCGATCTGCGGGGCTTTACGGCCACCTCAGAACGTCTGCCGCCTAAGGAAGTGGTCCGCCTACTGAACTTTTACCTGGGGCACATGGCCGATGTGATTACGGAGTATGGGGGCACGATCGATGAATTTATGGGGGATGGCATTTTGGTGCTCTTTGGGGCACCGACCCAGCGGGGCAACGATGCAGAGCGGGCGATCGCCTGTGCGATCGCCATGCAACGGGCCATGGAAACCGTGAACCAGCAAATGGAAGAGTGGGGTTACGAAGACCTGGAAATGGGCATCGGCATCAATACCGGCGAAGTGGTGGTGGGGAATATTGGCTCGGTGAAGCGCACCAAATACGGCGTAGTCGGCAGCCCCATCAACCTCACCTACCGCATTGAGTCCTACACCACGGGCGGCCAGGTGTTGATCTCGGAAAGCACCTACACATCAGCGCAGCAGACAGGGGCAGCGGTGACGGTGCGGAGCACCAAGGAGGTCCAAGCCAAGGGAATCAAGCATCCCATTACGATCTATGAAGTGGGGGCGATCGGAGGAACCTATACCCTCACCTTGCCGCAGGAGGCCCAGCAGTTCCAGGAGTTGGCCCAGCCCGTCGCGATCGAATACGCCCTCCTATCGGGCAAAAATATCGATAACCACCTCTACCAAGGCGAAATCATTAGCCTCTCCCGCAAACAGGCCCGCATTCGCCTCTCCCAGCAGCCCGGTGACCCAATCCCGCCTTTAGAACCCCTCCTCAACCTCAAGCTCAACCTCAAGGTCAGCGCCGAAGCCGCACCGGGCATCGCCACGGAGGATGTCTACGCCAAGGTTCTGGAGGAACCCCAAGCCAGCGATGGCTTTTATATCTATTTCACAGCAAAGCCACCGATCATAGCCAAATACCTCAACCAACTCTACCGATCGCCCTAATTCCCCCCATTCCTCCATCTTGCTGTAGGGGCAGGTTTCCCACGCGATTTCGGATGCTCACCGCAAAATAAGATAAACCTGCCCTCTTTGGAGACGATCGGGGGTGTATCGAAACCAAGAGGGCGGGT
>JBMTWK010000598.1:0-2671 GCA_049452395.1 Prochlorothrix sp.
AGGAGATAAACCGCCGCGATCGCCAGCCTTCCATTAAGCTGCTGATATTCTCCTTGGCTTCTCGGTAAAGGAAGATAAACCGAGCATCCGGAAACATTGCCCGTAGGAAAGGCACCCGTAGGGCATTTTTGGGCGTTTTCTCCAGAAAGCGGATAGAGTCAGGCCGTTGCTCCGCTGGTAGAGCCAGGTAGGCATCACCCCGCCGATCCTGCAACTTTTGGGTGAAGCGTTGCTTGAGCAACTGGATCACCGCTGGGGTTGCTGCTGCTGCCGTGAGCCGGTTGGAGGGGTAACCGTGGCTAGCCGGATGGAGTTCGGGGATGCCTTCGATCGCGTCATGGCTCTCCTCCCCAATGGACCACAAATCCGGAAATTGGGACAGGGTTTCATAGAGCAGGGTACTGCCTGCGCGGGGGGTGGAGATAATAAAGATGGGGCGATCGAACTGGGGCACAGCCTCCGGCGCGGGAAGATCGAAGAATTGGGCCGATCGCTTGGCCAAGAGGCGCTTATCCAACTTCCGCAGTACCGGACGGGGAGCTGTCGTCAGTTGGGAGGTGATTACGGTCCAGGCCCAGCGCCCTTGGGTCGCCAAGCTGCGATTCAGAAGTCGCCCTGCATCGCTTTTAAGGTTGAGCAGCAAACTTTGGTAAGTTAGCTCGCCCCGTCGATCGCAACCAAACCGCTCAAAGGCTTGCCGCCAGTTTTGGCCAAAGGTCTGAAGGACAGCGGTGACCTGGGCCAGTTGCTCCAGCGACAGAGACTGACTAGGGGCCAAGTCTTGCCCTAGGGTTCCCAAAAGCTGCTCCATCTCTTCAGGATTGAGAACCTGAAACTGATAGGGCACCAGGGGAAGCGGGCCAGCAACAGACACAGAGGACACCACATCAGGCGCGATCGCCCCCGAACCCGCCAAGGCTAGGGAAGCCGCGATCGGCACCTCAATCACCAAATGGATCGCAGGGCGATCGCTCCCATTGACCCAACGATAGCGACGGTAGTGATCACACTGCCACAGTTCCCCAACCGCCAAGTGTTGGGGCTGCTCCTCGCAGTACCAAAGCACCGCCGGATTGCTAACCAAGGGCACCTGGAGCGGCTGATACCGAAACCCATGGTAGCTGTGATCGGCCTGGGTCGGCGTTTCGGTGTGGGGGGGCAAACGCACCAGCCGACAGCACCCCAGGGGAACCCGAAGCCATTGCAAGACCTGCCGAATGTGGGCACCAGCCCCTAGGGCCGGAGTGGGCTGGAGGGGACCGGCGATCGCAAAATCATCATTCAGGGTACCTCCCACAGCAATTAAGGGAATTGCTTCCGTGTTGCCCAATCCACCCGCCGCCCGGTTAGACCAAGCCGCCTCCCCCAACTGCTCTAGATCCTGAAGCAGGGGACGCAGATCCAAGGGGAGCGGCCTGTGTTGGAAACAGGGGCGATCGAAGGTTAAAGCGGTCATGGTACGCGCCGAGACCTACCCTTTCGCGAAGTTCTTGATCGTGTCGGACAGCAACTGTCCCACATAGTCCCCGTAGAGAATGCCCTTATTGGTCAGGGTCATTTCCTGATCGGTCACCTTAATAAAGCCCTCCGCTTCCAAGGCTGCCATTTGGGAACCACAGAGCGCTTGCAGCTTCAGCCCATGGCGCTCCTTAAAGCCCTTGAGGTCAAAGCTCAGCAACTTCACCCCCATCAGCACTTCCCGCACCATCTGATCCCAGGTGGTGAAGCGATACCCCCGCGACAGGGGCAAATCTCCCGCCGCGATCGTGGCCGGGTACTTGTCCATATCACTGGTGTTTTGGATCAGGTGGTTCCCCATGCTGCCAAAGGCCGAAACCCCAAAGCCATAGAAGTCCATCCCCCGCCAAATACTGGAGATATACTGGCTTTCGTCACAGCCATTTTTAGTGTAGGTAAAGAAGCTCCACGGCAGATAATTCGCTGCCTCCAACTCCTCCATGGCATGGGCCATAAAGGCCATTTCTTGCGCTTCGTTGGGCAGGGCAATTTCTTCCTTGCGCACCCCTTGATCAAAGACCTCCGTATTGGCAAAGGCTTCCATCTTGTAGACCGTAATACTTTCGACCCCGGTGGCGATCGCCCGCGTCACGCTCTGGTGCCAAGTCTCCGGCGTTTCCCCCGCTAAACCGCTGAGCAAGTCAATATTAATATTCCACTGACCCGCCCCCACTTCTTGGGCAATTTCAATGGCTCGATAGGCTTGCTTCTCATCATGGCCGCGACCGCTCAGCTTGATGATGTCGTCTACAAAAGACTGCATCCCCATACTTAAACGAGTCACCCCTAAACCCTTGAGGGTTTCCATCTTCGATCGAGAAATCGTCAAAGGTTCCGCCTCGAAGGAGAACTGATCCTTACCGTCAAAATGCTTAAAGTTACGGCGTAGAGCCTCCACAATTTTGGTCATTTGACTTTCGACCAACAGAGATGGTGTACCCCCGCCAAAGTAGACCGCCTTAATGGGGCGATCGCCCAGTTGAAATCGTTCCGTTGCCCGATCGATTTCCTGGCAAAGATGATCCACATAGGTCTCAACCTCAGGGCGGTATTCCTTGAGGTCAACGGTTTTGTAGTAGCAGAAGGAACAGCGCTGGGTACAGAAGGGGATATGCACATAAATGCACATCGGATCCTGGGTCAACTTATCATC
>JBMTWK010000599.1:0-2666 GCA_049452395.1 Prochlorothrix sp.
GGGCAACCACGGGGGGATTGCCTCTACCGAAACCTGACCGGGGCCATCAAAAATCGGGGCAACCACGGGGGGATTGCCCCTACCGAAACCTGACCGGGGCCATCAAAAATCAGGGCAACCACCGGGAAGTTGCCCCGGCCCAACCTAGGGAGATTTGCAAGCCCTAAAGACCCGACTGTTGGCGGATCGATCGGGCCAACGCCGACACATCCTCATCGCCAAAACCCTGATTAATCAGCCCCGTCTCAATTTGCTCCACATAGGCCGCCATCGGCAACACCACCCCCAACTCCTGGGCCACCTCCAACGCAATCCGTAAATCCTTGCGATGGAGCCGCAGCCGGAACCCCAGCGGGTACTCATTGGCCAGCATATTGGCCGATCGATGGCGTAAGCCCCACGACCCCGCCGCACCGCCGCCCACCGCCTGCACCACCTGGGCCATCTCCAGCCCCGCCTTCTGCCCCAGGGCCAGCCCCTCCGCCACCGCCCAATAGGTGCCCGCCACCATAATTTGATTAATCGCCTTCGTGACCTGTCCCGCCCCGATCGGCCCCACATGGGTGATCGTCTGGCCCAACACCTCCAGCACCGGGCGCACCCGCTCCAGCACCGCCGCCTCCCCCCCCACCATAATCGACAACGTGCCCCGCTCGGCCCCCTCCGATCCTCCGGAAACCGGCGCATCCAGCATCGCAATCTCCCGCGTCTGTAACTGGGCCGCAATCTGGCGCGTCACCTTGGGGCTAATGGTCGAAAGATCAATGACGACACTGCCCGGTTGGGCACCGTGGAGAATGCCCCGATCGCCCAAAATCACCGCCTCTACATCGGGGCTGTCGCTCACACAGGTGAGGATAATTTCCGCAGCTTGGGCCGCTTCCTGGGGGCTGGCGGCTCCCGTGGCCCCGCGATCGAGGGCGGCAGTTTCCCGTTGGCGGTTGCGGTTGTGGACCGTGACGGTATAGCCCGCCTGGAGCAGGTTCAAGGCCATGGGCAGCCCCATGGTGCCCAGCCCAATCACAGCGAGGGCGGGGAGGGTGGGGGCGGGGGCGCTAGGGATCATGATTCGGGGGGCGTTTCGGTTTCGGGTTCAATTTCGGGTTCAATGGTTTGAATCTTGGCAAGGCGGGCCTCCACTTCTAGGAGTTTGCGCCCCAGTTCCTGCTGCTCTAGGGTCAGTTGCTGCCGCCATGCCTCCAGGCGATTCCGTTCCTGGTTCAAAAATTCTGGGGTTTCGCCCCCGCCCAGATAGGTGTGGACAATGCTGACAATCCAGGGGCTAGCACTTTCCCAATGCAAGACCTTGTTGCCTTCCACGTTCACCAACAGCAACACCCCTGGGCTAAGCCGCCGATCGTCTCCTCCCCCGCTCAGCAGTGCCGCTTCTTCTGGCCCCGTCGGGGGATCCAAGGGCTGACTTAAGCAAAAGGGAGCAACCTCGTGGGCATCTATCACCTGCCACGTTCGCGGACTTTGCTGACGGGCTAGCAATTTTAGGCAAGGCTCGGCGTTGGAGCCTGACGATAGATATTGAGCCAAATAGAGCATGGCGAAAGACTGAAGAGCCGCAGGGTGTTTAGGGGTGAGGGAGGGGTGCTCAGAACGATAATCAATGCTGATCAGCAGCAAATCCAGCCCGTAGCTATTCTGACACAGTGTTGCGATAGGGTAACCTGCCGATCGGGGATCAATACCACAGCCGGACGACGGAAATTTCTCGATCGATCGCCGCAGAGCGGGGCGTTGCTGGATCCAGATTACAGCCTCTGGGCGGCTCGGCCCCCCTTGGGATCAGGCGGTGGGGGGCACTTGGCACAGGATCAGGCCAAACCAGCCGCGATCGTCGGTCCAGGCTTGCAGGGGTTGCAGCCCCCGATCGGCCAAGTAGCCCTGCATCTGCTCCCGGTCAAATTTCCGGGAAATTTCCGTATGGAGGGTTTCCCCCGCCGCAAAGTCCACGGTTAAACCCAGGCCGCTGAGGGTGGCTTGGTGGCCGTGGAGACAGCGGAGATGCATTTCAATTTGGTGGGCACTTTCGTTATAGAAAGCCCAATGCTCAAAGTTCTGGGGCTGGAGATTGCCCTGGTAGCGCCAGTTGAGGTGGTGGAGGACGTTGAGGTTAAAGGCAGCGGTGACCCCCTGGCGATCGTTATAGGCGGCTTCTAGGACGGCCTTGGGCTTTTGCAGATCAATGCCTAGGAGGAAGTATTCCCCCGGTTGCAGGGCGTGGCGCACTTGGGTGAGAAAGCGATCGCAGGCTTCCGGCCCAAAGTTCCCCAGGGAACTGCCCAGGAAAAACAGCAGCCGCGAGGGGGAGGGGGTGGGATCCAGATGGCCTAGGGCTTGGTCATAGGTGCCCACGAGGCCCTGGACTTGGAGCGTGGGGTAGTCCTGGAGCAGTTGCTGGGCGCTGGCCTTAAGAATGCCGTCGCTAACATCCACCGGCACATAGCGCAGGGGATGGCCCAAGGCTTGGTAGGCGTTGAGCAGTTGTCGGGTTTTGGTGGAACTGCCGCTTCCCAGTTCGACCAGTTCGCAGGGGCCAGTGAGGCGGGCAATGTCGGGGGCGATCGAGGCCAGGATCTGATCCTCGGTGCGGGTGGGGTAATACTCCGGCTGGGCACAGATTTGCTCAAACAGTTCCGAGCCGCGATCGTCGTAAA
>JBMTWK010000600.1:0-2664 GCA_049452395.1 Prochlorothrix sp.
CAACAGGGGCAGGAACATGGGGCTTTAGGGGAATTGCAGCGGGAATTACAACGACTGGAGCAGCGGTATCGGGAGGCGCAACAGGCCCAACTGCGGATGGCGGAACTGGGGAGCTTGCGATCGGCGGTGCAGGAAACCCAAGGGGCGATCGTAGCGTTGCAGGCTCAAATCCAGAGCTTAGAAGCAGAATTAGCTGCCATGGGTGATTTGCAGACCCAAGCGCAACATCTTCAGTCGCTCCTGAGCCATCTCGGCGATCCCCGCCGCCAGGTGCAACGGTTGCAGCAACAGCTTCAAGCCAGTGCAGGTTTAGATCAGCGCCTAGCCCAGATCCAAGCCGCAGTAGAACCCCTGGCCCAGCAACAGCAACAGCTTCAGCAGGAACTCGCTACCTTTGCGGATTTAGAGGCGACGATTCAGCAGCAGGAACAGCAACGGCACAGTTACGGGCCAGACTACCAAACCTATTTGCAGCAAAGTCAGTTAGCTCAACAGTTGCCCCACTATCAGCAGGATTTAGCTCAGACTCTGGCGGAATTAGAGCAAGTTAGGCTTAACCTCGGCCAAATCCAAGGACAAATCACGGAAGCTCAAGCCAACTGGAATCCCCAGCAGTTACAGCGGGCTGAGGCAGAGCTACAACGGCTGCAAACGGAGCGGGGACAGTGGGCGGGGGCTTTGCCGGAGCAGCGGAAGGCTTTGGAGCAGGTGCGATCGGCCTTGGCCCAGCGGCAGCAGTGGGCAGAAGAGCACGATCGGCTAGAGCAGGAACAGCAGCGAAAACAGGGAATTTATGAGTTTATTGTGGAAGCACGGCGGATTTATAACCAAAGTGGCCCCCGAATTACGGGCTTTTATTTGGATGAGATTCGGCGGGAGGGCGATCGGCTGTTTCGGGAGTTGATGAACCGGCAGGGGGTGGCCTTAACCTGGAGTGATGACTATGAAATTCAGGTGCAGGAGGCCAATGACTGGCGGAGTTTTCGGACGTTATCTGGCGGTGAGCAGATGGCCGCAGCCTTGGCGGTGCGTCTAGCCTTGCTGAAGGTGCTGGCAGAGTTGGATATTGCTTTTTTTGATGAGCCGACGACGAATATGGACCGCGATCGGCGGGAACAACTGGCGGAAGCCCTGGGCAATCTACGCACGTTTCGCCAACTCTTTATTATTAGCCATGATGACACCTTTGAAAATCTCACGGAAAATGTGATCCGTGTGGAACGGGAGGTAGACTAGTGGTTTTTTAAGATTGTATGGCTTTGATAGGGACCTAACCTTGGCCAGAACCCTGTTTACACGTTTTTTCTGTATAACTTTTTCTACATAACCTATGGATACCCTTAGTGCCTATACTCTGACTGCCGCCGATCGTGCGGTCCTGTCCCACCGTCGCCAGTGCCTGATGCAACAGGTTCAGACCCCGGTGCTGCTCTGGTCTGGGGCCAGTTCCGCCCGCAACTTTCCGGCCAATACTTTCCCCTTCCGGGCTAGTAGTCACTTTCTCTATTTTGCGGGAATTCCCCTAGAACAGGCGATTTTGGGGTTTAAAGACGGTAAAGTTACTCTCTTTATGGATGAAGCGCCGGACAGTGCGACGCTTTGGCATGGGGCTAGCCCTAGTTGTGGGGACTGGGCGATGTTGATGGGGGCGGATGACTTTGCTCCCTTGGCGGCTTTGGAAGCCTATGCCACACCTGATACAGCCACGATCGCTGTTCAGGATCCCCCCAGCCACACCCACCAAGTCGAAGTTCTTCAGCGGGCCGTAGACAACCCCCGATCGCCCCATGGCCTCGATTTAGCCCTCACCGAAGCCGTGATTGCGCTCCGCCTTTGCCATGATGTGCTGGCTCTGCAACAACTGGAAGCGGCGGCTACGGTCTCTATGGCCGCCCATCGGGCCGGAATGGGGGCTACGGCCCAGGTTTTAGCCCAGGGCGGTGGGGAAGCAGCGATACGATCGGCGATCGAAGCGGTTTTTCTGCGCCACAATATGACTTCTGCCTATGCCAGTATTGTGACGGTCCAGGGGGAGGTTTTGCATAATAACCAGTATCACCATGGGTTGAATGCGGGTGATTTGTTGCTGGTGGATGCGGGGGCAGAGACTGGGCTAGGCTGGGCGGCGGATATTACGCGAACTTGGCCTGTTTCGGGGCAATTCTCTCCCTCCCAGCGGGCGATTTATGAGGTGGTGCTGGCGGCCCATGATGGGGCGATCGCGGCTTTGAAGCCAGGGGTGGAGTATGAGCAGATCCATTTGTTGGCCTGTGAAATCCTGGCGGAGGGGTTAGTAGATTTAGGAATTTTACGCGGTAAACCAGCAGACTTAGTGGCAATGGATGCCCATTCCCTCTTTTTCCCCCATGGAATTGGCCATTTACTGGGTTTAGATGTCCATGATATGGAGGACTTGGGCGATCGGGCGGGGTATGCTCCGGGTCGTCATCGCAGCGATCGCTTTGGGCTGGGTTACCTGCGCCTAAATCGGCCTTTACAGGCGGGGATGGTGGTGACGATCGAACCCGGTTTTTATCAAGTGCCTGCCATTTTGGCGGATCCCCAGCGGCGGGAGCGCTATGGGGACCAAGTGAACTGGGAGCGGCTAGCGGAGTTTGCGGATGTGCGGGGGATTCGCATTGAGGATGATGTGCGGATTACGTC
>JBMTWK010000601.1:0-2661 GCA_049452395.1 Prochlorothrix sp.
TCACTACAGTGCTTTCAGCTCTCTTAAGATTTACTTCATAAATCAGCTCTTAGTGCTCCCCTCCTTATCATCCCTTCGCACTCTCTCTCACCCTCATGGCCCCGCCTACCCACCTGCAATATACCCAACAAAAAGGGCATTACCATCCGGCAATACCCCCTCAAATGCATCATTTTGTTTATAAAGCCAGTGAAGCGGCACAGCCGCCCCACTCAAGTCGCCATAGTCTAGTGGAGGCAGAACCTCCCCACATGCCTAGGGTACCGGCAGTTGCAAATCCCCGTTGAGCGTTAAGGCCAGATCCGTGACTGGATCCACCGCGATCACCTCAACCTTTTCCTTACCCAGGAAAATCCCGGCCACAGTACCCGCCGCACTGCCCGCCAGCACTTCCCAGGCATCGATCCGATCGCCCGTAATCGTCGCGATCGCCGCCGCTGCACCCGCCCCGATCGCCCCGCCGATCGCCGCCCGTCCGCCATTGATATCCTTACGAATCGTCTCCTTGCGCGTCACCACACCCGAAGCCGCATTCAAGGGGAAACGCTGGCCCGACGGCAAAACCAACTCCTGCGCCACAAACTGAGAACCCCCATTATTAGGCCGCAGTTCACCCACCACCTGACTCCCCGCAGGCACCAAAGTATAGCCAGCACTGGTAAGGGGCTGCTGCACCGTCAAGGTCAAGGGCAGCGTTTCATCGGGCAACAGCAGAATTTTTTCCGCACCCGGGTAAGTGGCCGGGATCACCGTTCCAGAGACCAGGGGTAGCGCCGTCGGCTTGGTCGGCGTAGTGGGGGTGGGGGGAATGCCTTGGCCCACCACATAGGGAGAGTTCACCTGGGCAACTTGGCCCTGACTGGCTAGGGCTTGGTAGATAAAGGCAGCCACATCCGCCCGTGTCGCATTTTGGTTGGGATTCAGCACCTGCACATTGGGATAGTTCACCACCAAGCGGCGCTCCGTTGCAGCGGCAACACTGGAGATGGCATAGGTGGGAATCAGACTGGCATCGCTGTAAACATTAACGCTGGCAGTATTCTGAGCCGCATAGTTCAAACCATTGGCCAGGGAGACCAAAACCTGGGTGCGGGGAATATTCTGTTCCGGGCGGAAAACATTGCCGGGATACCCGCTCATAAAGCCCATGCTATAGGCTTGGTCGATCGCTGGGGTTGCCCAATAGGCTCCGGGCACGTCTACAAAGGCGATCGGGCTACGCATCTGGGCTTTATTAAAGGCTTTGCGCACCATGGCTGCATACTGGGCACGGGTTACCGGCGCATTGGGCCGAAAGCTCCCATCGGGGAAACCCGCAATTACATCCCGACTGGCCAAATCCACAATAAAGCGCTCCGCCCAGTAGCCACCGGGAACATCCGTAAAGCGACTTTGGGCCTGGGCTGGACTGACCAAGAACCAAGGCAGAAAAGAGCTAGCCGCAACCCCCAAGGCGGTTAAAGCAGCAAGGTGGCGTTGAGCCGATCGGGCATGGGTCGATCGGGCTGGGGTGAACGGAGTGGGAAAAGTGTTGAGCGTCATGGTCAATATCCTTATAAATGGCCCCGTGAAGATCCTTGCGGGAATCAGGAGTCCTATTCGGTGCATTACTGAGACCCTTGACGGTCGCCCCAACCCCCAAGGATGCCGGACCTGTGCCAGAACCCTAACTGGAACGGGATCTATAGCGATCCGCTGTGAGATCTAAAGATCCCGCCCCCACCCCCAACCCCTCTCCCAGAGCGGAAGAGGGGAGCAAGAGCGCTCCTGATTCTTTGAGGATTGCTCGATCTCATGGAGCTATCTCAACAGAGCTATCTCAACAGAGCTATCTCAACAGAGCTATCTCAACGGAGCTATCTCGCTTGGGCGGGTTAACGGATTCGATCGGGACAATCCCCCAATAGCTGCCCCCGTTGGGCCGATCGCAGGGAACCACAGAGGCACCACCCCTAGCGAGATTTTCCAAAGTAAGAAGCTTCCCGGTTTTTGGCCTAAAACAGGTCATCACCCGGCAAAATCCACTGCATACCTCAGCCGCTCTGGGTTAATCCCCTACATTACTCCCCTAAATAGCTCCTCTGCACGACTACTCCCCCCCACAAGTGCTGAGCATCACAATCAACAGCCGTTCGCTATCACAAGCCCCCGCCCCACCCCGTCACAACAGCCCCAAGACAGAATCACGCCAAGGCTAGAGTAACGTCACGACAGTCAGCCCCAGGATCCGGGATACTCAACATATCAAGCAGCTCACCGTCCACATCAACAACGGCTGTGCATTACATCTTTCCAGGGAGAACCCATCATGTCTGTGCCACGCGCTGATGCCATTTCGACAATTTATGCCAAGAGCGCCGCAACCCATAAGATCCATAGCAGCGATCTCCAGGCCCTAACCACAATCTCTGGACAGTTCCAGCAAATCAGCGAAGAAGAGCAAAACTGTATTAAGCGGCTGATGTGGATGGTTCATACCGGTCGGGTCCAGGTTCTAGGCCAACACCAAGCTGCTTAGGGCATCACAGCAGGTTTTCAGCCCAGTCTTCCAGAAAAGTCTTGGGTCCATCCCACTTTAGACGGGCCAGAGGCCCATCCCACCCAAAAGGTGGTTGTGGGATAGCCGGACCGGCTGTCCATAGGCGAAAGTGGGATGCACCC
>JBMTWK010000602.1:0-2657 GCA_049452395.1 Prochlorothrix sp.
CGCAGACCCTGGGGTTAGGCCCAGATCGGCAGGACTCAGCCAGGACCATTGGGGTTGAAGGAGTTTGGCGATGGAATCAGCGGTGTTGCTGTGAGAAACCTAAGTTTCTGCTGAGATACCGGAGTCAATGCAAGAGAAATCCGATGATAAATCCGCTTCAGACAGGCCGTAATAAATACGGCAGGCTTGTAACAGGGTGGAGTAGGGAACGGCGGCAAGGCGGGCCAGAACAGTGAGGGGAAGAGAGCGAATCAGTTGGCTCCCAAAAAAGGCATCAAAACCCGCAATTAAATTCAGGGCATTGTGAAGGGAATTGTTACTGTTTGTTGTTTGTTGGAGCCAGCGCGACCAGTGGGACCGAAATTGATAGGCTTGGCGTTGTTCGGTGAGGGTGGCGATCGGGCGCAGGTCTAAGTTGCCTAGGGCGATCGCCCCCCATAAATCCGGATCAAGATCCTGACTGATCGCAGCACCAGGACCAATAAACTCTGTTTGGCTGCGTTTGCAGAGAATAATACCGTTTCGGTAGGCCGTACTAATCGCGTACATAGGACTCGGTTTTCAATAGCTTTGTAGAGAGGCACCCCATCTTTATCGCGTATTACTGCTGATGATGGGAAGAGGCTCTGACCCCCCAGCGGCGATTTGGTCCCTCTGCTTCGATCGGGTTTTGCCGTTCTCTGCAAGTTGCAGGCCATGGTACGGCGGAGATTGGGCTTGATCTTGGGGCTGAGGGTGTGATCCAGTGGCGATCTAGGTGCTAGAAGAGCGCTAGAGAGGCGCGAAGGCCATGAGTCCAGGTGAATGGGCAGTGCTAGGGGCAGCAAACCGGAGATAAACCCAAGGCCACCGGGAGATTGACCCAAGGCCACGGCTCTGATGCACGAAATCAGCCGATCGGGGGGTAATACTTCGGGTGGTAGAAGTTCGCAGAGCAGGGTAGAGGCGATCAAACGAGATCAGCGTAGGGAGAACTAAGAGAAGCTGTCAAATCGGTTAATGGGAAACCGTAGCATCGGCTACTTTTAACTAGGGTAAACTGAACTTGAAGCCCTCGGAAGATTTGCCGGGGGGCTTCATCAAATCAATATATTTTGTGTTGAAGATCACACAGTAATAGAGATTTGCCGTGACCTGTCTGTAAAGTTTTTGTAAAGTAAACTGCTTTTTTCAGCCCCTCCTTAACTTTGCATCATGGTTCAAGTGCCCAAGGTTCAAGTGCCCACTTTTCAAGATCCCCAACTGTTCATCCAAGCGGTGACCCACAGTTCCTATGATGGCCAAAGTGGGGGGGGAGCAAGTCGCGCCCAGGGGCTGCTGTTGCCCTTGAATCCGGCCTTGGAGATGGAGGGCTGGGCCTGGGAAGACCAGGGGGGAGCAGCGGCGATCGGGGCGGGGGCTGAGTTACCGGCGGGGGTTTATGCCAACGAGCGGTTGGAGTTTTTGGGGGATGCGGTTTTGAATTTTCTGGCGGGGGAGTTTGTCTATAAGCGCTATCCCCAGAAGCCAGAGGGGGAGCTAACGGCCCTGCGATCGGCCTTGGTGGACGAGCGGCAACTGTCGGCCTTTGCGCGGGAGTTGGGCTTGGGGGGATATTTGCGGCTGGGCAAGAGCGCGGAAAACCAGGGGGTGCGGGAGAATGCCAAGATTTTAAGCTGCACCTTTGAGGCGCTGGTGGGGGCGTATTTTTTGGATCAGCGGTCCCAAGTGGGGGCGGTGCGATCGTTTGTCTGGCCGCTGTTTGAGGCCGTGGCCGATCAGCAAGCCCTGACGGCAATTAAAACCAACTATAAAAGCCGCTTTCAGGAGTGGGTTCAGGCCAACTGTCCGGGCTGTTTGCCCGTGTATACGGTGGTGGTGGAGTCGGGGCCACCCCATGACAAGGTGTTTGAGGTGGTGGTACAGGTGCAGTCGGGCAAGGAGGATGTGTTGGAAAGTGTGGCCCAGACGGTGATTTGGGGGCGGGGAACGGGCCGGAGCAAGCAGGCGGCGGAAAAGGCAGCGGCCCAGGCGGCTTTGGCGGCTTTGGCCGATCGGTAAAGGAACAAGGGGGCGGCTCTGAGGGGGGCTGCGGGCCTCAAAAATATTGCTGTGGCGCAACAAGGGGGGAGGGAATCGGTTACCCTAGCGCTAGCGCCTTCGATCGGGGCGTGACACCGGCAACGGCGTGATTGGCGAACCCCATGACCTATCCGCATGACCTATTGATCCATGGCTCGGATTTCTATTTTAAGTTTCGATCGGGGCACCTTAATTTTGCATCCGCCCCCCCGTGGCAAAGCCTGGATTGAGTTTGCGACCTGGGACGATCGCATTGAGAAATTTCGGATTCCGGCGATCCAGTATCGCCCCTTGGTGGAGCGTCTTCAGGCGGAGTCCATTGCCTTCCAGGACGAAGCACGGGCCTTTAGTTCCCTGGAGCTTCAGCCCCAGTTGCCCCGTGAACCCTATGCCCACCAGCAGGAGGCTTTGGCGGCTTGGAAGGCGGCGGGACGGCGGGGGGTGGTGGTGCTGCCGACGGGGGCGGGGAAGTCCTATTTGGCCCAAATGGCCTTGGTGGCAACGCCGCGTACCACGTTGATTGTGGTGCCGACCTTGGATTTGATGCAGCAGTGGTATGCCAATTTAGAGGCGGCGTTTCCGGGGGTTGAGGTGGG
>JBMTWK010000603.1:0-2643 GCA_049452395.1 Prochlorothrix sp.
GCCTTCTAATCACCCCTGGGATCGCCCCTGGGATCGCCGATTTGTAATCGGCCTTCTAATCTCGGTCTCGAAAGAGAAAAATAAAGAGGGCAGGTTTAGTTCATGCTCTGGTGAGAAGCCAAAATAGCACAAAAACCTGCCCCTACGGGGGATAAGGGTTGAATCGGGCTGAATATGAAAGATTTTGCTGGGGCTTAATCCTCATCCAGCGCGGCGCTAAGGTTGCGGTAGTTGCGATAGAGCCGATCGCGCCAGCTAAAAAACGACTCAAAATGGGGATCATCCGCAAGGCCCGGAACCCCAGTTCCCCGCAGAGCTTCCGGAATGCCCAAGCCAGGAAAATCCGGAAATTTGATATACCAACTTAAGCCCGCAACAGCAAAATCCGCCACCGTGGGCCTAGACCCAACCAAAAAAGGCTTTTCCTTAAGGATTAAAACCAATGACTTTAGGTTTTGCTGTAAATCTCGGTGGGCCGCTGCCACATCACCGGGACTAAACCCAGCCCCTGCGCCCAACCAACACCACAGGTCCGGGGGAACCGCTTGAATCAAGCCCGTAGCAGCAGTGCGGACGAAATCCGGAGTGTCCGGCGGCAGCAGCGCAGCAGGGAAGGCAGCATTCTGCCCCAGGGAGCCAATCAGGGCTTTACGGGCATTCAGCCCGATCGAAGCATCAGCCCACTCTTCCAAAATCAGACATAAACCCTGGTCAGGGGAATCGGTGGGGATAACAGGCCGATCGGAATACTCATGCTCCAAATATTCGACGATCGCCGTAGAATCCGCAACAACCGTCCCCCCATCCCTCAAAACCGGCACCTGGCGCTGTCCCGACAGCCGATAGAGGTCTAACTGCCCCAAACCGGGCGTAACCTCCACCTTACGATAGGGCAGTCCCTTATAGTCCAGGACAAAACGCACCTTCTCACAGTAGTGAGACAGTTCAAACTGATAGAGTTCTAGCATAGGTGTTGTTTTTTAGTGGTTCATGCGATCGATCACCTGACTCCCCTCCCGCCATGCCGCCCAGAGATTGCCCGACAGCAAATGGGCCGCTGCTTGCAACGCCTGGAGTTCCAGGTTATCCGGATCCAGGGCTAGGGCCGGTTCTAGGGATTTTAGGGCTTTCCGGGGCTGGAACAGCACTAAATGAATGAAGGCCCCATAGGCATGGGCAAAGGGATTGTCAGCATCCAACTGGGCCACGGTTTCCAGGGCCGATCGAGCACCGATCGGGTCCCGCTGCAAAACACGATCGAGGGCAAGAGCGTAGGCATAGTCTAGGTTGGTGGGATCGCGATCGAGACGAACCTCCAGAGTTTTTTCAGCTTGTAGCAAGTAATTTTGAATGGGGTCGTAGAGGTTCACGCGCCCCAAGCGATCGAAGATGCGATCCAGCGCTTCCCGGCCTTCCCGCAAACGCGGCGCAAGGTCACACAGCTCACTGGACCCATCTAGGGCAAGGCTAGGGCTGGGGGGAATATCCCGATCGAGGGTAATGGCCACAGAGGGAATCGCCAAAGGTTGCAAATCCCCCGTTTTAGCGTTGAGATACTGGGCTTGGAGGCCATAAACGCCATCGATCGCTACCTCAGGCGGCAGCATCGCCGTATGCTCCGTCACCCGAAACCATTGATCCGGAGGAGCCACCGTGGGACCAAGCACCACTTGGTTTGCCTGAATGGGCAGCGGGGGCAACGTCCCCAAGCCAATACCATGATCGTGGATCCAGGTTTGGATTCCCGTCGAGTCCGTCTCTGGGATTGGGGGCAACTTCTGTTGCCAGTCCAGCAGCACCAAGCCTTGACTCAAGGCCGACCAGGGGCCAACCCAAGTATAGGTAATCGGGACGGGGACACCGGGGGGCGCAAGGGGCGCAAAGTTCACCTGCTCTAGGTAAACGGGCTGGGTCTGATCCGGGGAAAGATTAACCTGCTTCAGCAGATCGGCAGGCGGCTCCGCCAAGGGTTCCACCGTGACGGGCAGAGGGTCTCGGCGAAAGAGTTGCAGTTGACTGCCATCGGGCAGAGGCCAAGTGTTGGTTTGGGTAAAGCGGGGATCTTGGAGCAGCTTTTGGACCGTTTCCTGTCCCCGATCGGGATTGGGCAAGCTGAGCAGATCCACCGTCGGATCCTGCTGGGTTAGGAACCAACCCAGGCTATTCAGATCGCTGTCCTGAAAGCTCTGGCGATCGCCCATGTCACGGCAGTAAATCCGAAAATCCTGCTGCAACCCATAAAACGTCAACGTGTGGCTATTTACCGTCGCTGACCCGCCAATGAGGCCCACATTGACCAATTGATAAGGCTGGGCTTCGGCAATGGTGGCGATCGCGGCTTTTTGGGGCCAGTTGGGGTTAAGGTCAGGCCACTTTTGGCCACCGGGCGCAAACAGATCCGTCAGACCTTGGCCCAGGCTCCCCGCGATCGGAAATAGATTCAGCACCAACAGCAAGCTAGCCAGCCCCACCGTCAGCCAGGGAACGCGCCACCACCGCCGCCGCCAGTAACCCAAACCCTGGGCCAAAAACAGGCTGAGTAGCGGCAAATAGGGCAAAATATAGCGCCCATCTTTATTGGAAATACAAGACCACAGCACATACCCCCCCAGGATATACGCCCCATACCAGCGCCAAAGGTGG
>JBMTWK010000604.1:0-2642 GCA_049452395.1 Prochlorothrix sp.
GTGCCATCTCCATTACGGGCCCAAACCACCAGAGCGATGGAAAAGGTAAACATGGTTAAAAGACCGGCCCAGCCCAGTGTAAGAATATCCATAATTGTCAAAAGATTTCCAAGCATTAGTGTTATACCTCGTTTAGTATTGCATAAATTCGTCAGTTGGTAGCCGAACCGTGATCATCAAAACCATCACCGAACGTCTACTCGGAAGCCTGATTTTTTATACGACCCTCCCCCTGGGAGCCTTACCCTGGCGGTTTGATCGAATTGCCAGTTTTGGGCCGAGCGTGGGGGGGCTCTTGGGGCTTATTTTAGGGGCAGTCGATTGGGGATTGCAGGGGTTGAACCTGGAGGTATTGCTGCGATCGGCTCTGGTGGTGGGTCTGTGGTTGGGGCTAACGGGGGGCTTGCACTTAGATGGTGCAATGGACACGGCGGATGGCTTAGGGGTGATGGATCCCCAACGCCGCTTGGCGGTGATGAGGGATAGCCGCAGTGGGGCCTTTGCCGTGATGGCCGCGATCGTTATTCTCTTGGTGAAAACCACCGCTCTAGGGAGTTTAGAGGCGGATCGGTGCTGGGGGCTTTGTTGGGCGGCCGGCTGGGGGCGCTGGAGCCAAGTTGTGGCCATTGCCCGCTATCCCTATCTCAAAGCGGAGGGGAAAGGCCGCCTGCATCGCCAAGAGATGAAACAGCCGCAGGATTGGCTCCTGGGGCTCCTGGTGTTGCTGGGGGTGCAAGGGTGGGAGGTCTGGCAGAACGGTCTCTCCTTGCCCGCAGCCCTCTTGCTTGGGATAGCCCTGTCCCTCAGTTTGAGCGTTCCCGCCTACTTCCAACGCCAATTGGGGGGGCAAACTGGTGATACCTATGGGGCGATCGTTGAGTGGACAGAGACGTTGTTATTGGTGGCCCTATGCATCGTGGAGCAGATTGAATCGCTAGCCTAGGTCGATCGCCCCTATCGTCCGCTAGAGGTCTAAACGCAGATTGGGCATCCCGTTGAGCAAGGCATGACAGGTCAAATTGTAGTGTAGGGGAGTGACGGTGATGTAGCCTGCTTTGATGGCTTGAACATCTGTGGGGACTGCGTTGGTCGCCCGATCGTCACAATAGAGATCGGGTTCTTCCACTTCTTCAATGACTTCTCCCGCTAACCAAAAATAGGTTTTGCCCCGAGGATCTACCCGCTTCTCAAAACTATCGATATAGCGACGAATGCCCTGACGGGTTATTTTAACCCCTGCAAATTCTGCGGCGGCAATGGGGGGAATATTGACATTGAGTAAAACAGAGTTGGGAATGCTTTGAGCCTTCAGTTGTTTCAATAAAGTACAGGCAAAATCCGCCGCCGGTTGAAAGTCACGGTGGGCTCGGCTCACTAAACTTAAGGCAACGCTAGAAATCCCTTCGATCGTCCCTTCCATGGCAGCGGAAACGGTGCCGGAATACAGGACATCCGTCCCTAAATTGGCACCATGATTAATCCCCGACACAACAAAATCCGGCGGCTCATCTAAGATGGCCGCTAAACCTAATTTGACGCAATCCGATGGATTTCCAGAGCAGGCCCAAGCCCGAATACTAGGATCAAAAAGCCCATCCATCGGCTCCACCCGAATGGGTTCGTGAATGGTTAAACCATGACCCGTGGCCGATCGCTCCCGATCGGGACAGACGACGGTAACCTCATAACCGGCTCCGGCTAAGGTATTGGCTAAGGTCTGAATTCCCGTGGCTAAAATACCATCATCATTACTCACTAAAACACGACAGGGCTCAACCATCAGTTCACCTAATCTAGCGCTTTCCTTCCTTTTACTTTAATGCGCTCTGGGCCTGATCTGTGAGGTCTAAAATCTGCGATCGTTCCCAAGTGAGAGGCTGGTTCTGATCGGGAGTCTCCACGGCCATGGTGAACCACGCTAAATATTCCACATTCCCCGAGGGGCCCGTCAGGGGAGACCAGGTCAGTCCCTGTACCTGCCAACCCAAGGTTTGGGCACTTTTGAGGACTCCCGCAATGGCATCGGCCTGATCGCCGCTGTTCCGCACCACCCCTTTTTTGCCGACCCGCTCCCGTCCCACTTCAAATTGGGGCTTAATCAGGGTAATCAGTTCCCGAGGGGGCTGCAAAAGAGACCATAGGGCTGGAAAAACCTTACTCAAGGCAATAAAGGACACATCCACAACCCCCAAGTCGGCGTAGTCCTCTTGGGGACGATCGCCATAGAGATCCGCCGGAGTGAGGTAGCGCAAATTCACCCGTTCCTTAAGAATTAAGCGGGGATCCGTGCGTAGTTTCCAGTCCACTTGACCGTAGCCCACATCAACGCCATACACCTGCTGAGCCCCCGCCTGTAACAGGCAATCCGTAAAGCCTCCGGTGGAAATACCGCCATCCAAACAAATCCGATTGCTGACGGTGAGAGGAAACACCGCTAAGGCCTTGGCAAGCTTTTCGCCCCCCCGAGAGACATAGGGAGGTTTTGCCGCCAGAGCGATCGTTGCGGTCACATCTACCGGTGTGCCGACTTTATCCACCACTTGCCCATTAACCCGCACTTCTCCGGCTTGGATTAAGCGCTGGGCCTGCTGGCGTGAGGGAGTCAGCGATCGTTCTACGAGTAAGGCATCTAGGCGTTGTTT
>JBMTWK010000605.1:0-2639 GCA_049452395.1 Prochlorothrix sp.
TTGCCTCAAACCTCTGCCCTCACTACGCTACAGAGTTTTCTGCACCACTAAGGATACTCTCTAAAGAACCCGACAATGACCCCATGGCGATCGCCAGCCCCAACACCGTCCCCACCATCCCCAAAGTAATCAATAAACCCGCAAACAGTTGCACCCAATTCTCCCGCCGCAGCAGACGATTTTGGATCAGTTCAAGGGAGAGATCTTGGTTGATAATAAATTGATTTTTTGCCACAAGGGCTAAGGTGCGACTGTGTTCTTGGAAAAGGCCATGATTGGGGCTGAGGTGATTAATTTCTTGGTTAACTCTGAGGGTATTCACAATATTGAGGGTGAGGGCAATCCCAAACAAAATTAAAATAATAATCGTGATGCCCGTGCGATCGGCATAGTCATTGGTGGCGATGGCATCATGGTTAATCACATACCAATACCGCAACCCCCCCAAGACCGTCGCCAAGGTTAACCCCAGCCACGCCAGCCATAACCAAAAGTCCTGTGTTTGTTTCATAGCCCCGATCGCTAACCTCTAGTCCAGTTCCCAAACCTGTGCCCGTGCCGCTTCCCAAGGTAGCGCCTTGAGATCTTGCTGAAGCCGATCGATCCGGGCAGCTTCCGCCGCTGGCAATTGCAACCGCAGGGCAACCCCTAGCCACTGCTCCAGCCGATCGCCCGTCGCCATCATCACCGGCAGCCGATCGCCCCACCACGATCGCACCTCTTCCCAGGTCGTCATCCGCTTCAAGGCTTTCACCAACTCATACAAATCCGCTAGCCCTTCCACCGCCGCCAAAGCCTGCTCCAGCCCCAGCCCCAACTCCCCAAACTTCAGCTCCAACTCCAGCCCCAACAACTCCAACACCATCTGCCGCTGCTGCTGCTCCCCAATTTGGATCCCGCGCTGCTCACCAATTTGGATCCCACGCTGCTCGCCTTGGGCTGCACCTCGGCGCAGCGTTTTTTGTTCCCATTCCAGATAAGCCTGATGTAGTGCCATAAGGGTTTCCTCCTCTTCTGATGGGGGTGGAGATAGGGTATCTAAAGCAATTTTCCAGTTCACCAACAATTGTAGGGCAAGGTCTCGGTGGGGATTGGGTGGGGGCAGGGCCAGAATTTCGCGGATGGCCTCCCGTTGGCAGCGCCCTTTGCCCAGCAGCCGGAGCCAGAGGGTGTCTGGGGTTTTGGGGAGTTGGTGGATGACGATAAAGTGGGTGCCAAAGACGGGGGGCAAGCTGTAGCAGCCCTGGGGCAGGTTGCGGGCGGGAATTGCGCCGCAGTAGGCAAGGGCGGGGGGTGAAAGGGTAGGGACAAGGAGTTGGTTCCCATGCAGAGCATACTGGTTCCCATGCTCTGCGTGGGAACTCTTACTGGGCGCTCCAGCGCCCTCTGCCGGGGATAGCGTCCAGGGTCACAGGGAGTTTCTGGACGGGACGCAGAGCGTCCGGAAAAGCATTCCCACGCCGGAGCGTGGGAACGAGAGTGCTTCTACTGGTTCCCATGCTCTGCGTGGGAACTCTTACTGGGCGCTCCAGCGCCCTCTGCCGGGGATAGCGTCCAGGGTCACAGGGAGTTTCTGGACGGGACGCAGAGCGTCCGGGGAGGCATTCCCACGCCGGAGCGTGGGAACGAGAGTGCTGGTTAGACTAGGTGGGCTTAACTTCGGGCATCAAGCACTTATCGGAGTCACACCCGGCGGGACCGGCTTCCTGCAAGAGACCCCGATCGTGAGCCTGAAGTGCCGCCTGGAAGTCATCGGTTTTGCGCCGAGCTTGGATTTCGGCCAGCAGCCGATCGTAGGTGGCCTCCTCGATCGGCTCAAAGGGCAACCGGGGGAAGGTTTGGTGATCATCAAAGCGGGCCAACAAAGCCGCCGAGATATAGCCCAAATCCTGGTCTACTGCGTCATAGATCGCCTTGGCTAGGGGTTCCACTTCCGCTTCCCGCAGTTCGATCGTGGCCGAGGTGTTATGGCGCGTGTAGTGCCGCTGCACCTGCATATAAAAGTCAAACTGGGCTAGAGCCGAGAACTGACTAATATCAACCCGATCGGCACCGGGCAGATCGGCCCAACTCACAGCGGTGGGAATTTCCACCAGCCACTCCGTCGATCGCGGATCAAAGGGATCATCCAACAAATTCCCCTGTGCATCGCGGCAGGACTGGGACGGCACAACTTTATAGCCGTAGTCCATGCAGGCGAGGGCCACGGGATCATCGCGGCGGAAGGTGATGCGGCGGATAAAGCGGGCCGCTTTGGGGGGGTGCCAGCCGCTGGAAGCGCCAGTGAGGAGGGCTTTGGTGCCGCTGGGCTGGACGGTGGTGCAACGGTTGGGTCGCCGCAGCCCTTGGCGATCGCAGTAGTCCCAAACGGTCTGGTGAACGACTTCCCGCCAGCGGTTGAGGTATTCGGCTTCCTTGAGCTTAAAACCCCGGCCTTGGTCGGTGTCGGGACGGCCAGCGGTCCACCAGTGGAGCCAGTCAACCCCAAAGGCATGGACAAAGAAGTCAAACAGACCGGTGAAGGATACCCCCACGATCGGATCCCACTCCCGCGACTTGCGATAGCGCTCTTCCATAAATTTGTGGTTGAGCAAAACAGCGACCGACAGCGCCCCTGAGCGAAAAGCTTCGTCTTGGGC
>JBMTWK010000606.1:0-2622 GCA_049452395.1 Prochlorothrix sp.
AATTGGTTGCGCTGGTACGAAATCACCAACCGCTATCAAGTCCGAACCTGGCGACATCGCTTGAGTGTTTTGACAATTCTGCTAAACTACGGCGAACGAATGCTTGAGCAATCTCGTCCGATCGCATTGGGATTTGAGCCATGACCCGCCCTTCTTTAACCAACCCCCCCCAAAGCAATTCAGAATCCTTGGTGGTTTCCGCAGGCCGTGAGGCTCAGGAGCCGTCTGATCTCGCGATCGCCCCTCAGGCTGAAACGGCCCTTAGAGAAACTGCAAGTCCAGCAGCCTCACTTCCGGAAACCGCGATCGAACCCGCCGTCTCGCCGCAACCTGTCCGCAAAGGACAATGGGTCTACCAAACCTGGCTGTTGGCGATGTTGCTGCTGATGGGGTTGGCGGCGGGGGGAGCCCTCTGGAGTTTGGTGCGTTTACCCCAAGCCCGGGAATGTCCGCGTATTTTGCGCCCCTTCTCCTCTGCGGCCTTTAAGCTGTACTGTGCTCAGATGGCTGCAGGGCAGGGTACAACGGAGGGGATTCTCCAGGCGATTGAACTGGTGAAAAGCTTACCGCCCGATCACCCCCTCCAGCAAAATGCCGATTATTACCTTAAGCAATGGGCTTTCGATCTCGTCATTCTGTCAGAGGAGCAATATAACAACGGTGAATTAGCCCTTGCCCTCGATACCCTGAAGGCGATTCCCCTCGATCGCTTGCCCTGTGATGAAAATAAATGTCCCCGTGAAGAAATAGAAGGCTGGGCTGCGGCTTGGCAAGCCCTGTGGGATAAGGCAGAAGGGATTGTGCAAGAGTCGGAAAAAGCCCTGTTGGATCAGAACTGGGATAAAGCGGCGGCGGCGGCCACCAAGCTGCTGTCCTTGGATAACCGCTATTGGCAAGTGACTCGCTACAACGAACTGAACGCCCAGATTTTAGAAGTGCGTAGCTCTAATAGCGTGATTGCGAAGGCGAAAAAGCTAGCGGATCAAGGCGGGACTCAGAATTTAGTAGAGGCCATTAAGTTGGTAGCCCAGGTGCAGCCCAATAGTCGCTTGTATAGCATTGCCCAGTCTCAAATTGTTTCCTATAGCGGCAAACTCATGGAGTTGGCGGAGGACGCTTTAGAGGCAAAAGATCTGCAGACGGCCCTCAGCATTGCCAACCAAATTCCGGATGTGGCCAATCGTCAGGCTGAAATTGAAGACTTCAAAGTTTTGGCCCAGGTGCAGGCGAGAACCTGGAGTGGCCAAGTGGCAGATTATCAGGCGGCTATTAATGAACTAAAGAACATTGACAATACCGGCAGTACCTACGTTAAGGCTCAAGGGCTGATTAGTCGCTGGGAAAAGGAAGTTGAGGATTTACGCCGCATCGATCGCTCCCGTACCTTAGCTCAGCGAGGCACCATTACCGGCTATATGACGGCGATCGCTGAAGTGTCCCTGATTCCTCAACATCACCCCCGTTATGATCAGGTCCGGAACCTGATTAAAAATTGGAATAGTGAAATTCAAATCCTCGAAGATTCTCCCTACTTAGAACGGGCCAGACGCTTAGCGGAAAGTGGGGGCGTGCCCGCCTTAGAAGCGGCCATCACCGAAGCCAATCGCATTGCTCCGGATCGACGCTTATACGATGATGCTCAAGCCGCAATTCGAGACTGGCAAGACGATATTGAGATGATCGAAGATCGTCCCTACCTGGATGAAGCCGAGCGTTTAGCCAATGCTGGCCGTCTCTCTGCCGCGATCGCTACAGCCCAGCGAATTTCCCCGAATCGGGCCCTGTACAAGGAAGCCCAGGATCGAGTTGATGAGTGGCAACTGCAAATTGATGCGGAATATAGCCTGCAGCAAGCCAATGGCTTGGGGAATAGTAATCGATCTCCAGAAGGTCTAGAAGCCGCGATTCGCGCCGCTGATCGAGTGCCCAGTGATGCACCGCAGCGCAGAGAAGCGGATACTCAAATCGATCGGTGGAGTGAGCAATTACTGCAAATGGCGATCGAACGCTCCAGTTACGACGTTGTGGGGGCGATCGATATCGCGAACAGCATTCCCGAGAGTAGCTTTATTTTTAATGAGGCCCAGTCCTACGTCAATTTCTGGCAACAATCCCTGGGAGAGTAAGCGGGGAAAGACTCTCTCTCCCAGCCCCGCTCTCAAAACTTTGCTCTGAGCACAAAAGAACCGTGACTGTTGAAGCCCAATTAACCCGTGACGAGACTTTGGAGCACTGCCTGAAGTCGCTCCCTCGTGCGCTGGTTCATGGCCGCATCCCCGATCGTTACCCGTAACCCGCCGCCGGTATGACGAATCAGGGTGCCCATCTGGCGCAAACGATCGAGAACCGTGGGATAGAGTTGCGTGGGGTTCGTAACAAGGGCGGGATAGTACTCCGGTTGTAAGCGCAGAAAGAGAAAATTCCCCACACTGGGATACACCTTGGCACCGGGAAGGGTTTGTAACTGCTGCGCTAGTTTTTCCCGCTCTCCAATCAGTTCCGTCACCCCCTCTAGGATGAAGGTACGCTGCTCTAGGGCAGCGATCGCGGCGGCTTGGGCAAAGGTCGGTAGGTTGTAAGGTAATCGCAGTTTTTCCAGAACTGCAATGAGTTCGGGGTGCC
>JBMTWK010000607.1:0-2619 GCA_049452395.1 Prochlorothrix sp.
AGCTCTCTCCACTGCTAAATCTGGATCTTTGTCAAGTACATTTTATACATAATTTGTCAAGTACATTTTATACATAATTAGTGCGATACCCCTGGGAGTGTTGCTCCCTTGGACGCAGGGCCATCCGTAGAGGTTCCAGCTTCCCCCTAATGCGGGAAAAACCCAGAATTTCACCCCTTGCTCACCTGAAAGTTCCCATGCTCTATCTCAGAAATATTAGTTATCATCCTCCCGCTAGTGCCCAGCCAATCCTATCGGGACTCAATTTGGTTTTGGAATCCCAGCAGTTGGGGTTAGTGGTGGGGGTTAGTGGCGCTGGAAAAACGACCTTTCTGGAGATTTTAGCCGGTTTAGCCGAAGCAACGAGCGGTGAAGTCTTTTGGCGGGAGCAGAGCCTGAATAATCTCCATCTTCAACAATTGGGGGGCTTGGTTTTTCAGTTCCCCGAACGTCACTTTTGCGGCAGTACCATTTTGGAAGAACTCCGCCTCGGCCACCCCGAACTCGGCCACGATCGCATCCTCGAAGCCCTGACAGAAGTGGGGTTGGAGCATTTAGCCCTAGATAGCTCGCCCCACCAACTCAGCGGGGGGCAACAACGGCGGCTGGCCTTGGCTGTGCAACTGATTCGCCAGCCCTATTTACTGCTGCTGGATGAGCCAACTGCCGGTTTAGATTGGTCCATGCGGCAGCAGTTGGTCAATTTATTGCAGCGGTTGAAGGAACATTGGACTTTGCTGATTGTGACCCACGATCCCAGCGATTTGCTGCCGATCGCCGATCGCTGTTGGCACCTAAAAAAGGGTCAGCTAGAAGAGCAAGATCTCGCTAGCCTGGGGGAGCATCCCACTTTAGCGATTTAACCGACCGGGTCGGGGCAATCCCCCCGTGGTTGCCCCGGTTCGACGCGAAGAGGGTCGGCACGGGGGCGCGACCCCTACCAGGATTCTTCTAAGGTGGGATGCACCCAGCAAAATCTCGCTAGCCTGACCCTATAACTGGATGATTTTGTTTTAATTCTGCAAACTAATCCTTCAAAGTCTCGCTGCTGCGTCGCCCCAACTCATAAATCCCGCAGCTCATACAGGCCAGCAGCCCCATGCTCACCGCCCAGCTTCGGCCCAAGCCCCACTCCACCCCGTAGTTACACAGGGTGCCCACCATCAAAAACGGCACAATGCTAAACACCGAGGCTGACAGGCTGTTCCAAGAATCCCGCGCATCACGGGACTCTTCATAGTCCTTTTGGGAAAAGTAGAGCGATCGCTCCGCAAAGTCAAACCAACGGTGCAGCCGCTCCATAATCCAATCCCCCACCGGGGAAAAGCCCAGATACAGCGCCAGGGACCACAGGGCAACCCCCGCGAGGGTGGCGGTTTCTAGGGAGAGGGTAAAGGGCCAAAATTCAATTTCAATCTGCATAAGCGGTAAGGGTTAAAGAGTAGGGCAATAAAACGAGCGGTATAGGGCTGCCGTCACCAAGCCTTCGTAATCTATGTTAATAAAAAGAAAGGTTCTTTGACGTATCCAAGGGTACCAGCTCTCCAATTTCCCCTCTTAAAGTTGACAACTATGCAAACCCTAACGCCACCCCGCACCCCCCAAACCGGAACACCCCAAACCTGGACTTGGCAAGGCCACGCCATTCACTACGTCCAGGCAGGTGACCGGGCTGGATCCACGGCTGCTGGTGCCCCTGGCTCCGCCAACCCTGGGGGGGCTTCCCGTCCGCCCCTGCTCCTCGTCCACGGTTTCGGCGCGTCCACGGACCACTGGAAAAAAAATATTGCCGACCTTCAGCGGGACTTTGAGGTTTGGGCGATCGATCTGTTGGGATTTGGCCGATCGGCCAAGCCCGAAGCCGACTACGGCGGCACCCTCTGGCGGGAGCAACTCCATGACTTTATCCAAGCCAAAATTGGCCGCCCGACGATTCTTGCGGGCAACTCCCTGGGGGGCTATGCCTCCCTCTGTGTCGCCGCCGCCTATCCCGATGCCGTGGCCGGGGTCGTTCTCCTCAACAGCGCCGGACCCTTCACCCCCCCCGCCCCCCCGCCCGAACCCACCCTGCTCCAGCGCGTGGTGCGATCGGTCCGGACCTGGATCTTCCAGCAACCCTGGGTTGCCCGCTTAATTTTCCTCAATGTGCGGCGACGGGCCACGGTGCGCAAAACCCTCCTCAAGGTCTATGTCGATGCCACAGCGGTGACCGAAGAGCTAATCGACGATATTATTCGCCCCGCCTACGATCCAGGGGCGCTACAGGTCTTTTCCTCGGTTTTTAAGGCCGGAGGCAAGGGAGCCAAGGTGGATGAGTTGTTGGGCCAAATGCAGTGCCCGCTGTTGACCCTCTGGGGCCAAGGGGATCCCTGGATGAACGTCATCGAGCGCAGTGGCAATTTTCGGCGGTTCTACGGCGATCGCCTAACGGAGCATTTCCTGGCAGCGGGCCACTGTCCCCACGACGAAGTCCCCCAGCAGGTCGATGACTTGATTCGCCAGTGGGTGAAGGCCCAGTTCGCCCCCTAGGACACCACAACGGGAGCATCCCACTTGAGCGATTTAACCGACCCGGTAGGGGCAAACCCCCCGTGGTTGCCCTGCCCAAAAACTTTGATT
>JBMTWK010000608.1:0-2618 GCA_049452395.1 Prochlorothrix sp.
CTTGGGCTTGGGCTTGGGCTTGGGCTTGGGACTGACCGAGGTAATCCGTTAGGGCTACTGCCAAAATATAGGCCACGCCTACCCCCGCTAAACCGCGATAAACCGAGGTTTCTGGCAGTAATTTGGGGTTGAGGATACCGTCGGCGGGGGGCAACAGGGGCGGCAAATCGTGGTGATCGGTCACAATCACCCGTAGGCCCAACTCCCGCGCTCTGGCGATCGGCCCATAGGCTGCGATGCCGTTATCCACCGTTAGGACGAGGCTCACCCCCTCGGCGTGAAACTCTTCGACAATGCGCTCATTAATGCCGTAGCCTTCTTGCATTCGGCTGGGAATGGCATAATCCACAACCCCGCCCAAGCCCCGCAGTGCCCGAATCAGCAAGGCGGTACTGGTCATGCCATCGGCATCGTAGTCGCCACAAATGGCTATTTTCTGGCCCCGTGTCACTGCTGTCGCCAGTAACTGAACACTGAGGGCTAAGTCTTCAAATTCCGTCGCGGGATCCGGTAATTCTAGGCGATCGGGATCGAGGAAGGTTTCGATCGCGCCGATCGAATCTAAGCCCCGATTGCGCAAGACCTCAACGACCGGGGGCAAGAGGCCCAAAGCGCTGGTAATACTGTCTAAACTGGAGCGATCGGGGTAATTAGGGCTATTTGCTGCTAAATCAGCCTGCCCTGAGCCTGGATCGTCCAAATCCCTAAAATCCTGCCCCTCATCATAATCTTCACCGTAATCCTCGCCATCCTCTTCACCATGGCCCCCCAGCGCCGCTACAGTTCTCGGCTCCGTTGCCTGTTTGGCCTGTGGACCCTGGGACTCTGAAGCATTGAGGGTTTGACGTTGCCAACGTTGTTGGGGAAAGGGGGTGCAGGAAACCGGGGATAGGGGGGCACCGGAGGGGCGGGAAGGGGAAGACATAGCAACCTCTACGAGGGGACCAGCTTAACCTTAGCCTAAGTCTTCCCCCTCGGCGCAGGATCTGCTGGGAGGCCGAATTTGTGCCTCAGGCCCCAAGCCAACCCCCTTGATGTCCGATCTGTATTGATCTGTAATAAATCCCCATGAATCCCCATAAACCTCCATGAATCTCCATGAACCCCCATGAATCCCCATAAACCCCGATGACTCTTAATAATCCCCATCGTCAAGATGGCGATCCAAGTCACTCCTATGCAGCCAGCAATGGAGTATAGTAGACACCGATCATCCCGAACAGTATCCCCCCTCGCTCAGAGACCTCCGTCATCTTTGCTGAGCACTCCCGTAGACTCCGAAGAGAAACTCCGCGATCGTTCCTAAGCAACAGAGGCGGCCTGTCTCTGGAAACAAACCCCCCTAAGGGTTATTATTCAGGATACTATTCAGGAATAGAGGGGCAGTTTTGGAAATTTGCTCCAGAGCTAATTTGCATTGATCAACCTCTTTCAAAAGCGTAGATCGAGCCGATGCTGTGCGCCGACTCCTTCTAAGTTCCTCACGACTGTTTTGAAAGAAGTCTTGTGAAAGTGATAAGTTGTCAAAGCATTGCATCGGGGAGAACAGACGTGCTGGGGCTTGCACCAAGCGTTCTAGTCATCAGAGATCAACTCGGCGCGCATGCTTATGAGATGAACCAGGAGTTTTATACTCTGGGTCGCTCTAAACATGCCACCATTCACCTCATGGGATCTACGGTGTCTCGGATCCATGCGGCAATTTATCGTGTCCAGGGAGAGGATGGCCGCGCTCACTTTTTATTGGTGGATGGGCACCCGGAAAGCAAGCAGCCCAGCACCAATGGCAGCTACATCAATGGCAACCGCATCTCAGAACAGTATTTGCAAAGCTGCGACAAGCTTGCCTTTGGCACCGATGTTACGGGGTTATTCTTTACGGCGGCGGCTAATTTAGCCAACCATCCTGATTTTGTTGTGGAATGTCGCCTCAATAGAGCGCTGCGAGACTGGGCCGCGACCCACGACATTCAAGTAACGGTTAGCAGCCCTACCCCCAGCCCCAGCAGAGCAACCGCTGAGCAGGTTCCGGTTAATCCCTTTGGCTCAGAGGTTGAAGAAACAACTGCTGCCTTTGCGCCGCCCCTCAATTATCAAGCGCAGCAAGCTGCGGCCCCTTCCGGTGTTCCCGCGATCGCCCTAGAGCAGGTTGATACAGATCATCTCCTGGAGCCGACCTATGCCAAAATCGGCCAAATTCTGGTCCGTAAGGCCCTCATTACCCAAGCCCAGCTAGAGCAAGCCCTAGAGCAGCAGGCCAGTAGCAATACTCCCCTGGGTCAGTACTTTGTGGCCAATGGTTTATTGTCTGCGGAGGATTTGGATCGAGCTGTTCAAAACCAGCGGATGCGCATTGGGGAGATCTTGATGCGGCGGGAGTTAATCACGGCGGATCAGTTGCGCTATGCCCTGCAACTCCAACACCAAAATGCTAACAAGCGCTTGGGTGAAATTTTAATTGAGCAAGGCATGATTTCCTTGGAGGAGTTAGAAGCCGCAATTCAGGAGCAGCACTGGCGGCGCAATGGTTTTTGGTTCCTCAATGATTAGTCTTCTGCGACTAGTCCAGCAGGGCGGAAATTCCCATCCCCTTTCCAGTGCGGGCATCTTGCCCGCGT
>JBMTWK010000609.1:0-2596 GCA_049452395.1 Prochlorothrix sp.
GGCCCCCTATCAAAGTCTCCGATCGGCCCTGGGATCGCCAATTTGTAATCGGCCCCCTATCAAAGTCTCCGATCGGCCCTGGGATCGCCAATTTGTAATCGGCCCTCTTAAGAAAAGGGAATCAGGTCCATCCCAACTTTAGCGATTTAATCGATCGGGTAGGGGCAAACCCCCCGTGGTTGCCCTGGTTTTGAACCGAAGCGAGGAGCCACAGGGGCAAGACCTCTACCCAAGTTCTTCCAAAGTGGGATACTCCCAGGGAATCGGAAAGCCGACTGCAAGTCGGCAGTCCCAGAGGAAAAATCGGCGATCCCAGAGAAAAAAATCGGCGATCCCAGAGGAAAAGTCGGCGATCCCAGGGAGACGAGTTAGACCATTGAAGACCATCGCAGACCGCTGACGCAGGCTCAGTTAACCCATGTTTGATTGTATTGTTGTCGGAGCTGGGCCAGCAGGCAGTGGTGCAGCCTACCATTTAGCGCGGCTAGGCCGATCGGTCCTAATTCTGGAGCAAGCCACCCTGCCCCGCTACCGTCCCTGTGCCGGGGGTCTGTCGCCCCAAGTCGCCCAGTGGTATGACTTTAGCTTTGAGCCAGTGATTTCCCAGCGGGTCGATCGGGTTGGCTTTACCTACCAGCTTGGGGATCCCGTAGAAGCCGTGATTGACACCCCGGAACCGCTGTGGATGGTCAAGCGGGATCAATTTGATGAGTATTTGGTGCAGCAAGCCCTGAAGCAAGGGGCCGAGCTAAAAACCGGCACCGCCGTAACCGGGGCCAAATTTGACAAAACCCATTGGCGGGTAGAAACGAGCCAGGGGGTCTACGAGGCCAAGTATGTGCTGGGAGCCGATGGAGCCAAGGGGGTTGCAGCGGGGCTGCTGGGATTTCGGCCCCGTCGGGCACGCACAAGCTTAACCTTAGAGCTACCGCTGGACCTGGAGCCAGACCAAGCCCGCCAAAGCCATTTTGATTTTGGCTTGATTAAAAACGGGTTTGTTTGGATGTTTCCCAAGGCCGATCGCCTGACCTTCAACGCCACAACCATGGTGGGCGGCAGTGCCAAGGATTTGCGATCGCCCCTGGAAGACTATGTTCGCCATTTTGGCCTCAACCCCGACCAAGGCCAGCTTCATACCGGAGCCTTTACCCTCTGGGACGGAAACCGCAACCTCCACGGTCGCCATGCGCTGCTGTTGGGGGATGCGGCAGGGCTAGCGGATCCCTTTAGCTTAGAGGGAATGCGTCCGGCCTTGCTGAGTGGTTGGCGGGCGGCAGAGGCGATCGATCTCGCCCTCACCGCTAGCAGCCATAGCAATCCCTCGGAAGCCGCCCAAGCCCTAGCCGCCTATACAACCCAACTGCGGGACGATTGGGGCAATGACATGGTTTGGGCCGCCCGCATTGCAGGCTTGTTTTATCGGGTCACACCCTTTGGCTACCAAATTGGGGTCAAGCGCCCCTCCGCCCGCGCCCGCATGGGGAAAATTCTCTGCGGCGAACTGCGCTACAGCGACGTAGCAACCCGCGCCATCAAGTTACTCACCGGAAAACTAGCCCCCTGGCAATAGGAACAACCCTTCAGGTCTCAAGCAGGGAGCCACAGGGGCACGACCCCTACCCGAATTTAGGCAAACTCTGAGGCAGGGAGCCACGGGGGCACGACCCCTACCCGAATTTAGGCAAACTCTGAGAGCTGATTTATGAAGTAAATCTTAAGAGAGCTGAAAGCACTGTAGTGAAGGGGTTGTAGCGATTCGGTACTCAAAAACACTATTTTGCAAAACCCCTGCTATGACTGCGTTTCAGCGACTTCGTAAATCAGCTCTGAGGCAGGGAGCCACAGGGGCACGACCCCTACCCAAATTCTGGTCCAACGCGGGTCGGCACAGGGGCACGACCCCTACACACCTTTGCCCGCCTTACTTTTTCGGTAAATCCTGGAGGGTGGGCAGGCGGAAGCGGCAGGGACAGGACACCACCACCAAATAGGCATTCTGATAGCGGCCTACTTCTTGGAACTTCAGGACTAACCGCAGAAAAATCTCACAGGGCACTTTTTTCGCCAGCAAAATCAGAATTTCCGGCGGAACCAAGGGGATCAATTCGTCCTCATTCGTCGCAATCAAAAAAACTTCCCGAAGCTTTTCATTGGGGGGCAGGAGGCTGGGGGACTGGGACTGGCCCAAGTGGGGGGTGAGGCAAGCCAGTTCCTGGGCAGAGCCGTTAAGGGTGGTGAGGGAGCTTTGTTGCCAGTCCACATAGATGGCATAGGTACTGGTTTGATTGTCCATCTCCAAGGGCAGCGCCGCAAACTGGGTCACATCCACCACGGGATCCTGGGGAATCTTGATGGAAATTGCCCCTTTAAGGTCAAGTTCTTCAATTTGGCGATCGAGATCCCCCTGTAACTTTGCCCCATCTAAAGTCACCACAATTTTGCCCGCTAGGGCTTCTTGTTGGCGCTTTTCTTGCTCTTCCACCACGCTTTCCCTGGCCTTATAGACCACATAAACCATGATGGTGACGTAGACAATCAAAACCAGCAGGCTAAAGGTATTCATTGAAGCTTGGATTGCAGCAATAGGGGGACAGAC
>JBMTWK010000610.1:0-2586 GCA_049452395.1 Prochlorothrix sp.
AAAAACTCCGCTAAACAGGTTTAAATCCCCATAAAGGGCGCTGGAGCGCCTGAAGAGAAATTCCCACGCAGAGCATGGGAACTAGCGACCTGATGGATGTAAAACTTTAACCCCTCGTTCCCACGCTCCGGCGTGGGAATGCCTGCCCCGACGCTCCAGCGTCCTCACTAACGCACCTCTCTACACGTCAATTTTGGCCAAAAACTCTGTCTCAGCCGGTTCAATCCCCATAAAGGGCGCTGGAGCGCCTGAAGAGGAATTCCCACGCAGAGCGTGGGAACTAGGGAGAGCATGGGAACTAGCAACGGTTTGCGTGAATTAGAGCATGGGCGGTAGATTTAAGCCTTTTAAGGGGGGAGTTTCGGGGTTTTGGTCTGTATTTCCGGGAGAACCCAGTCCCTTAGCTTGAATCAGCACCTCAAACTTGCCCAGACCACTGGAACTCATATCAATCAACTGGTGCAACGCATCCCGCCGCTGGAGCAACTCCGCAAACGATCGCGGCGCAGTCGCCGGATCCGACAACGCCGCCAGCCGATCGCCCACCCCCAACGCCATCAAAAAAAAGCCCTGGGGCACCCGTCCCAGCCGTTGCAACCCCACCGCCTCGCCCCACCGCTCCAACGCCGTAAAGTTAACATGGGCCGTCAAATCCTGGTGACCCGGTGCTGCGTAGGGGTCATTGTGGCGACGGTGCTGGGTGTAGGCTTGGAGCGTGCCCTGGGTGCGGCTGGGTTGATAGTAGCGATCGGCCTCGTAGCCATAATCGATCGTCACCACATAGCCCCGCTCCAACCCCTGGCTCACCGTTTGCAACCACTGCCGCGCCGCTAAATTCACCTCCGTACCGTAGCCCTCAGGATAGGGCGCTTGGGTCAGATCCAAACCTAAATCCTGGAAATATTGCTCTAAATCCGGGTTAGATAACTGATCCAGAACCTCGATCGCCCGATTTTGGGCCTCATCCCAGGTCACATAAACCTCCTGCAACTGCCCCCCCTGCACCTGCACCCGATGCACCGGCAACGCATCCACCAACTCATTGGACAAAAAACAGCCCGTTACCGCCAAATGGGGCACCTCTTCCCAGGAATACCACCGGATTTCAGCAGATTTAGAGTCTAACCAGGGTTCTAAGCTAGCTCGTTGGCGCTGCTGAAGCTGGGGCGATCGCTCCACAATGCCATAGTGCAACGCCCCAAAACAGGCCGGAAACTGCCGCTCCAAAAACCCCACAATATCCGCCGCCATCCGCCCATCCCCAGCCCCCATTTCCAGCACCGTAAACCGCTGGGGCTGGCCCAACCGCTGCCACATTTCCGCCAGTTGCACCGCCAGCAACTCCCCAAAATCCGGCCCCAAATGCGCCGCCGTAAAAAAATCGCCCCCCTTCCCCAAGCTCACCCGCTGGCTGTAGTAGCCCTGCTCCGGGTCATACAGCGCCCACTCCATATATTGGGCAAAGGTCACCCGCCGATCGGGCTGCTGTTGGAGGTAGTAAGCCAGAGGTGAAGCCGTTGAGGTCATGGGAGGGCTAGGGTGAGGGGTCTACAAGGGTTAAGCGGGGCTATAGCCTGCGGCCACGATCGCCGCCTTGACCTCCGCCTCAGACTGCTGCGTCTCAATCGTCACCACCTTAGTTTCTGTGTTGGCCGCCACGGTGGCCCCCGCATCGATCGCCGTTACCGCATGGGTAATTGCATCCGCACAGGCAGAACAAGCCATATCAGGAATAGTCAGGGTCAGAGTCATAGCTAAAAAAAGGGAGATTCGCGACAAGAAACCATTGTCTAGCATAGTCCCCGCTCTTGTCTCGGATCTTAGAGCTGATTTACGAAGTCGCTGAAACGCAGTCATAGCAGGGGTTTTGCAAAATAGTGTTTTTGAGTACCGAATCGCTACAACCCCTTCACTACAGTGCTTTCAGCTCTCTTAAGATTTACTTCATAAATCAGCTCTTAAGCTGACTTCTGAGGAAGATGTGCTAATTTGATGAGGTCATCAAAGACCCCTTCAGCCACAGGCGCGGTATCAGCCAGGAACCCTAGACACCGAGACGTAAACCGAGCGTTCTCCAAATGGTTCAGGGAGCCGGTCTGCTGGACGAGTCACCCCAGGGAACACTGGAGCAATATCACCATGGATTTCACCAAGCTCGCACCCGCTGAAAAGCGCGATGTTTTTATCTATAAGCCCTATTACTCCAACCAAGACCAGAATAAACAGCAGGTTTTGCCCTTCGCCCTAACCCTGTATCGATCGGAATCCCTTGAAGGAGAGCGACACATCGAAGGGGGAAAAGGGATTCCCTTTGTGGCCACTTGGTTTTCCTCCAACCTACCCGCCGACCTGACCCGCTGCCGCGTGCAATTTGATAACAATGCCGACCTGAGCTATGAGGTCATGTTGCCCAACCATGAGTTTGTGGGCTATCTCAGCGATTTGTTGGTGACCTATAAGCGCAATAAACGGATTGATTTTCCCATCGGGTTCTATCGCAAGCTCCTCCAGTACGACGACTAACAGAACTGGGCATCGGTCTTCAAGGTTGCCCGGTTTTTAGGTAGGGGCAATCCCCCCGTGGTT
>JBMTWK010000611.1:0-2581 GCA_049452395.1 Prochlorothrix sp.
GCCGGTCCCGGTCTGTCGTAGGTGCTGCTTACCAGTGTGCCGTAGATTGACCTGAAACGTTCACGGCCTTGGTCCTAGGAGCGGCACTGCTTTGGGTGCGTTCTACTGTTCTGGGGATTGTTCTCTGAGGGCCAAGCCCGATCGACCGGTGTCCGCCTTGCCGAGGGACTCGGAGACACTGCCCAAGCCCCCATTGCGGTTGACATAGTAGGCCGCAGCCCCGCCCCCCATTACGCCTAGGCCCACTAGGCCCGCTGCTAACTTCAAGGCTGTGCGACGGGTCATCAACGGCGGGGGGGGGAGCGCTTGGATCGCCGCTAGGGCATCGATCGCGGAATAAAACCGCTCCCGGTAGTCGTAGCGCACCATGTAATCAATCACCTCGGCGAGGTCGTCGCTCACATCCGCATACTTGCGCCACTGTAGTTCCCCGGTTTGGGGATCCTCTGGAATTCCTCCCCGCACGGGATCCCGGCCCGTTAGGGCTTGGATGGCAATCACGCCCACCGCATAAACGTCGCTGGAAAAACGGGGCCGCCCTGTGGACTGTTCTCCCGGCATATAGCCCGTTGTGCCAACAACGACGGTTTTGCTGCCTTGGTAGGGGGGAGTGGCTTGGTGGGGGAGGAGGGGTTTGACTGAACCAAAGTCAATGAGGACGATTTTGCCGTCACTGCGGCGACGGATCAGGTTTTCTGGCTTTAAATCGCGGTGGATGACATTTTGGCGATGGATAAAGGCGACGGTCGTGAGCACATCTTCCAGGAACTCGACGACTTGGCCTTCACGCCATCGCTTCCACCACCCTAGCTCCCGATCGAGGTTGTGCCCTTCGACATATTGCAAAACCAGGAAGAAATCTCCATCTCGCTCGAAGCTATCGTACAGTTCCGGAATGCGATCGTATTCGCCCAATCGCCCCAATACCCGCGCTTCCGCCTTAAAGAGCCGCCGACCGGTGCGAACTACAAATTGATCATCGGAGTCGGGCTTGAATTGTTTGATGATGCAGCGCCGTCGTTCTGCATCCTGCAAGTCCCGCGCTAAAAAAGTTTCGCCAAACCCTCCACTGCCTAGGCGCTTGAGGATTTGATAGCGATCGGCTAGCTCCGTTCCGGACATAATAGCTTGTTATGGTTTGGATTTATATTTGACTGGTATAGCTTTAACGTTAAGCTGTGTTTCCCATCATACTAGACCACTCCTCCCCCAACGGCACAGTTCTGAGGAGACCGGACCGAAGTTCTTCCCCAGGAAAACCCAGGAAACTGCTACTGTATTTGATTGCAAGTGAATTCAACTCCCATTGCCTGAGGACAAGATTATGGTTAGCCCCCTGCTCCCCTACGCTTTTTTTGAAGGGGAGATCGTCCCTGCGGAAGCTGCACAAGTGAGCATTGCCACCCATGCCCTCCAGTATGGAACCGGCGTATTTGGGGGGGTGCGGGGCTATGTGGATGCCAATGGCCAGCAACTCAATATTTTTCGGCTGGAGGATCACCTCGATCGGCTGCTGGGAGCGATGACCCTCCTGCGTATGGAAATTCCCTACGATCGCGCCCAACTCAAACAAATCTGGATCGATCTCACCCAGCGCAACCAGCCCCGTGGCAACGTTTACTATCGCCCCTTTGTCTACAAGTCTGGCTATGATCTCACCCCTACCCTCAGCGGCGTGCCGGACGAGTTTGCCCTCTATATGATCCCCCTCAATGACTTTTACAGTAAGCCCGGTCTGTCGGTGATGATTTCCTCCTGGCGACGGGTGCCCGATAGTGCCATTCCGGCGCGGGGCAAGATTACGGGAGCCTATATCAACTCCAGCTTGGTTAAGGATGAGGCCAAGCGCTTGGGCTTTGATGAGGCGATTTTGCTGAACGGCCAGGGGAAGGTGAGCGAGGCCAGTGCGGCTAATTTATTTATGGTGCGGCGAGGGGAGTTGATTACACCGCCGGTTAATGCGGATATTTTGGAGGGGATTACGCGGCGGACAGTGTTGGATCTGGCCCAAACGGCGGGTATTCCGGTGGTAGAGCGCGATATCGATCGCAGTGAGCTATTTTTCGCCGATGAGCTGCTGGTATGTGGTACGGGTGCCCAGGTCACGGCGATTACGGAGGTGGATCAGCAGCCGATCGCGGGGGGCAAACCTGGCCCCATTACCCAAACCCTCACCCAAGCCTTTACGGAAGTGGTCACGGGTCAACGGGAAGCCTACCGCCACTGGCTCACCCCCATCCCCTTTGCGGCTTGATCCCCTTTGCAGTTTGAGCTAATCCAGTCGGGGCGGCGAGTAGACCTAGGACAGCAGGACGGCAACTCCCACCCCCGGTCTAGGGCGGGCATCTTGCCCGTGTGGTGAGTGCAACGCTGATACGAACGGGTTGTAAAACTTACGCCTTGGTCTACTTGGCTCCATGGGCTAGCTAGGATGAGGCCGTCAATAGTTCGGGCGTGACGCTAATCTGGGAGGTCCAATCCTGGCCGCTAGCGGCCATTTCTTCGATTAAACTGGCCAAACGCAGAGCTTTGAGGGCCTGTTCTCCTCCGACTGAGGGCTGATCGCCGCCCCGCACGCAGT
>JBMTWK010000612.1:0-2577 GCA_049452395.1 Prochlorothrix sp.
CCAGTCGATGACGATCGGCGCAAAGCGAATCCAGGAAATTGTTCTCTCGCTGCGGAATTTCTCCCGCATTGATCTGACGCATCGCCAGCCCTTTAACCTTCAGCAGGGGCTAGAGGATACCCTCATGATTCTCAACTATCGTCTTAAGGCAAAGTTCAACCGGCCTGAAATTAAAGTTATTAAGAAATACGAAGAAACCTCAGACATTGACTGCTATGGCAGCCAGATTAATCAGGTTCTCATGAACTTACTGGGGAACGCGATCGATGCGATCGAAGAATATAGCCAAGACTGGACCGAAGACCAGCAGGAACAGCATCCGTTTTCCATCACGATTGAACTTGCCCCAATTTCACCACCGGAGTCTTCTGTCAAGTTGAAAAACAGTGCTAAGGCTTGGGTTCAGGTTAAAATTACCGACAATGGCCCCGGAATTCCCCTAGAGACTCAGGCTCAGCTATTCCAGCCCTTTTTTACAACTAAGCCTGTGGGTAAGAGCTGATTTACGAAGTCGCTGAAACGCAGTCATAGCAGGGGTTTTGCAAAATAGTGTTTTTGAGTACCGAATCGCTACAACCCCTTCACTACAGTGCTTTCAGCTCTCTTAAGATTTACTTCATAAATCAGCTCTAAGGGGACGGGCCTGGGTTTGTCCATTAGCCATCAGATTATTGTGGAGGGGCATCGGGGTCGGTTGCAGTGTCAGTCGGTGCTGGGGGTTGGGACCACTTTTATTGTGGAATTACCCGTTTATGCCCCAAAGGATGAAACCAAGCTAGAAATTCCCGCCAATTCTCCCGATTTAGCCCCCGTGCAGTCTGGCCTTGAGCTTTCTCCAGCACCCACTTTCTCCTATGCTGAGCCAGGGGATCATCAAGCGGTGATGCGATCGCCGACCCTCCCCTCCCCGGTTCCCTCTTTGGCAGCACCATGTCCCCACTCCTTCTTTGCACCCTAACCCAGGTTTGTGCCCCCGCCGATCGGCCCGCCACGCCCACCCTGACCTTGGCCCTCACTGCGGCGCAACGCCAGCGATCGCGCCTCCGGGTCACCACGCCCCAGGGGGATGTGCTGCTTCATTTACCGCGTAGTACGGTGCTGATGCCGGGGGATTGGCTACAGAACGAAGAGGGTAGCTCTTTTGTCGAGATTGCGGCGGAATTGGAGCCGGTATACTGGGTTACGGCAAGGAGTGACCTGGAGTTACTGCGGGGAGTCTATCATTTGGGTAACCGCCATGTTCCCTTGGAGCTAACGATTGAGGGGTTACGGCTAGAGCCGGATCCGGTGCTTAAAGAGATGCTAGAGGGCTTAGGCTTACAGGTTGTGGAGGAAAAATCGGCATTTCAGCCAGAATCGGGAGCTTATCACACCAGTGGCCCCAAGCACCATGATCCCAAGCATCATGACCCCAAACACCGCGACCCCAAACACCGCGACCCTAAGCACCATGACCCCAAGTACCGTGACCCCAAGCGGCATAGCCATCAGCATCGCTAGGGCTTGCTGGAAAGCATAGGGCCGATTGCAAATCGGCGATCCTAGTGGGGATACTTTAGGGGTCCATCCCACTTGGGTAAATGAACCGATTGGGTCGGGGCAATCCCCCTGTGCTTGCCCCGGTTTTGCTCGAAGCGGGGAGCCAGGGGGGCACGACCCCTACCAAGATTCTTCTAAAGTGGGATGCTCCCACATCGGCCCTCTCAGGAGGGCGCTTGAGTTTTTACTACATTGATAAATCGCTGTGTTTAACCCTAATCTCCTGAGTTTGCTGCAATTAGTGAGTCCTGCCTTGCCCGTGGGAGCCTATAGCTATTCAGAAGGGCTGGAAACCTTGGTGGATCAGGGGGTGATTGCCGATCGCCGGAGTCTGCTCCAGTGGCTCAGTCGGGAGCTAACCTGGGGCAGCATTCGCTTGGATGCGGCGATCGCCCACCGTGCCCACCAAGCGGCGATCGCGGGGGAAGTCCCAGTGCTGCTCCAGTGGAATCAGTGGCTGAGTGCGGCGCGGGAAACCGAGGAATTGCGGCTTCAGCACTGGCAAATGGGCCGATCGCTGCTGCAACTAGCTCAAAAACTGGCCCTAGAGTCTGGGGAAGAGGATAGGGGCTTAATTTCCCAGGAACCGAGTGCCCAGGAGCTACAGGACTGCTGTAATTTTGCGATCGCCTTTGGCATCGTTGCGGCGGATTGGGCGATCGAGGCTGAAACCATGACCTTGGGTTACCTCTACAGTTGGGCGAGCAATTTGGTCAGTGCAGCGGTGCGCCTGATCCCCTTGGGCCAAACCGAAGGTCAGCAGATTTTGCGGCAACTGCATCCCGTCTTAACCCAAAGTTGCCAGGATATTCTGGAAATTCCCGACCCAGACCTAGCCTGCTGTAGCTGGGGGCTAGCTTTGGCGAGTATGGCCCATGAAACCCAATATAGCCGCCTTTTTCGTAGTTAGTGTTGCATCATGAATTTGGTAGTGATCCAGGTGTAAGGATCTAAGTAATCGATTATTTAATTAGGACTATGCCGTCTTTTTTAGTGGTTGAAGCCAAAAAAGAAGACCTAACCCGTGGTTTAACGCAA
>JBMTWK010000613.1:0-2577 GCA_049452395.1 Prochlorothrix sp.
CGATCGGTTTCTATGCTGGAGTTGCTATCATTACGGGGTTTCACTTCCCTCACAGCTTAACTGACCAGTGCCTTATTTTAGTCTTGCAGTGTAGCGCTCCCCATTTGCCCTGCCAGAACCCCGCCCCTTGAGCTAAGGCCACGATCGCCTTTCTTCCCTGCCCCTATGATTCTGTAAGAATTCCGTAATATATTAGAGAGTCAATCGGTTCAAGGAGTCTAACAAACGCATGGGTAAAGTGGTGGGCATTGACCTGGGAACGACCAATTCTGTGGTGGCGGTGATGGAAGGGGGCAAGCCTGTGGTCATCGCTAATGCTGAAGGTACGCGAACCACACCCTCCGTTGTGGCCTTTAGTAAGGATGAGGAGCGTTTGGTGGGGCAGATGGCACGGCGGCAGGCGGTGCTGAACCCTCGCAATACGTTTTATAACTTTAAGCGCTTCATTGGGCGCAATTATTCGGAGCTGAGTCCTGAGTCGAAGCGGGTGCCCTATACGATTCGGCGCAATGATTTGGGCAATGTGCGGGTGGTCTGTCCCCGCTTGGAGCGAGAGTTTGCGCCGGAGGAAGTGGCGGCGATGGTGCTGCGGAAGTTGGCGGATGAGGCCAGTCGCTACTTGGGGCAGCCGGTGACGGGGGCGGTGATTACGGTTCCGGCGTATTTTAATGATTCCCAGCGGCAGGCTACGCGGGATGCGGGGCGCATTGCGGGGCTGGATGTGAAACGGATTTTGAATGAACCGACGGCGGCTTCCTTGGCCTATGGGCTCGATCGTCGTCAAAATCAAACGATTCTGGTGTTTGACCTGGGGGGTGGCACGTTTGATGTGTCGTTGCTGGAGGTGGGCAATGGTGTGTTTGAGGTGAAGGCGACCTGTGGCGATACTCAGTTGGGGGGCAATGATTTTGATGAGAAGATTGTCAATTGGCTCGCGGATCAATTTATGGAAGCGGAGGGGATTGATCTACGCCGCGATCGTCAGGCCTTGCAACGGTTGATGGAGGGGGCGGAGAAGGCGAAGATTGAGTTGTCTGGGGTGGGGGTCACGGAAATCAATTTGCCCTTTATCTATGCCACGGAGGACGGGCCGAAGCATTTGGAAACGAAGCTCACCCGGGGCGAGTTTGAATACCTCTGTCAGGATTTACTGGAGCGGTTGCGGATTCCGGTGAAGCAGGCCTTGGCAGATGCAGCCTTGTCTCCTCGGCAGATTGATGAGGTGGTGTTGGTGGGCGGCTCCACGCGGATGCCCATGGTGAAGGAGTTGGTACGATCGTTTATCAACAAACAACCCAATGAAAATGTGAACCCCGACGAGGTGGTGGCGGTGGGGGCGGCCATTCAGGCGGGGATCATTGCCGGGGATGTGCGGGATGTGCTGCTGCTGGATGTTACGCCCCTGTCCCTAGGGCTGGAAACCATTGGCGGCGTGATGAAAAAGTTAATTCCCCGCAATACGCCAGTGCCGGTGAGACGATCGGATATTTTCTCGACGGCGGAAAATAATCAAACCCTCGTGGAAATTCACGTTCTCCAAGGGGAGCGGGAAATGGCCACGGGGAATAAGTCTCTAGGGCGCTTTAAGCTCACGGGTATTCCCCCCGCTCCACGGGGGATTCCCCAAGTGCAGGTGTCTTTTGATATTGATGCCAATGGTATTTTGCAGGTCATGGCGCTGGATAAAACCACGGGCCGGGAGCAAACGGTGACGATTCAGGGCGCTTCGGTGCTGAGTGAGGTGGAAATTAACCGCATGATTCAACAGGCGGAGGAGTTTTCCCAAATCGATCGCCAACAAAAGGCACGGGTGGAAAAACGGAATCGCGCCGATAGTTTGGCCAGTCAGGCGGAACGGAAACTGCGGGAAATTGCCCTGGATTTTGGTATGTATTTTGCGGAAGCCCAGCGGCGACAAATTGAGGCGATTATCCGTGATCTGCGCCAAGCGGTGAAAAATAATGACGATCGCGGCATTGATTTAACTCAAGCCACTTTGCAGGATGCCCTCTACGAACTCGATCGGGAAGTCAATCTCCGCATTGAAGAAGAGGATGGCGAGGACTTTTTCCAACCGATCAAAGATACCCTCACCAACCTGCAGGAGTCTAATCCCTTTGCTTCGCAACAACGGCGGGGTAGCCGCTCGAAATCCGATAGTCGAGGCGGTGGCCGGGATGCGAGTAGAGATCTGAGCCGATCGGGCCCACCCCCCCGCCGGGATCCCTACGGTTCTCGCTTTGAGGAGGAAGAATGGGGGGATGATGATGAATGGTTCTAAGCTAAAACCAGCATTCCAGCAGCCTGAGGGGAAGCGCTCCGGGGCTTACAAAATCTCCCCTTGAGCAAGATCTAACAACCTCAGTCCCTGATCGAGGGTGTCAAGCTGGGTGAGTTGTTCACGAAACGCCGCTGCTCCCGCAAAGCCAGTGCAGTACCAAGCTAGGTGTTTCCGGGCTTGGAAAATGCCTTTTTGCCCCCGCTGCTCCACGAGGGCAATGAGATGTTCCCGGGCACAGTCCAGCCGCTCCGCGATCGTTGCGGGGGCTTGGGGTTGACCCGTTTTCAAGAAGCGAT